>NZ_JARVGN010000290.1 GCF_029762515.1 Methanocalculus sp.
GGATTGATTTTGACTTTGGACGTGCCTTTTTTAAGGCAAGCCTTGCTGCTGACAATACTCTCCCTCTACAAGGGCGTATCTTCATCTCCGTTAATGACGACCAGAAAGAGGTCAGCATACCAATAGCACGCAAACTCCAGGATCTCGGGCTTGAGCTCTATGGGACGTCAGGTACAGTCCAGCATCTTGCCCAGGCAGGCATCCGGATGAACCTTGTCCGGAAAGTGCAGGAGGGATCGCCAAATGTCATCGATATGATGCGGAGGGGCGAGATCCAGCTCATAATCAACACACCCTCAGACAAAACATCACGACAGGATCACTACCAGATCATGCGTATTGCCGTTGATTATGGGATCCCCTATATCACAACCATCCCGGCAGCAGATGCTGCTGCAATGGCAATTGAAGCATACAAAAAGAATGAGACGACAATTGAGCCCCTTGGATTCTACCTCCGGTAACCGGGGCTCCTCATAATTTTACAGCCAGATATCAGGTTGTAAATACTTCACTCAACCTCTTTTTCTGCTCGATACCTGATCCCCTCAGGATACATTCTATCTGAACTACAGAGTTCCTTGGAATCTGTAATGTTCCTTCGACAACCCGGCTTTCACCTTCAGGTACAGGTGGAACAGATTCTGATTCAGTGAATATCCAGGGATCAGTCACACCATCTGCAGGATATGCAGTCATATCAACGGTGAGATCACGTGCGGGCCCGGTTCCGGTACTTGAGATAGTACAGTAGACCTGATAGTACGCATACCGCTGATCAGAGTGGACAAGGCGGGCACTAAAGCTCAGATCAGCATCCGGATTTCGAATGGGATGGTGAATAACCGCACCTGTAATCGGCTGTTCAGGACGGTAATTAATATCGTAGAGGCTCTGTATATACGCATTTCTGAATTGGACAGGCAGAGAACCCATGGGGTTGCCCGGGATATTTGATTCGATGTAAATGTAACTTCTACTGAGAACCCCGGGATTATTGTGATAGTAATCCCGGATATTATTATTTTCATCAAGATAATTGCCTTTCAGGATGGTGTCTGCATCCTTCTGGTACAGGTATACCTTATTCGCCTTCTTATCGGCTTCAGTCAGCGGCAGGACAACCGCATAATGCCGTGGCGTTTCAAGAAGCGATGCTTCAATACCGAGGAGACGAAGGAGTGCTGTGAGAAGAATAGCCGTATCCTGGCTGTCACCACCTCCATCGTACAGGGTCTGGAGAGGATACTTTGGATAATCATCATAATCAACAACTGCACCCCACCTGTTATTTGGAAGCGACTGGACAAAGGCAATAACCATATCGCGTCTCTGGTCATCATTGAGATTCCTTGAACCTGCAAGGGAGATGAGATCCTGAATTACGAGATCCAGTTCTGCCCTCCCACGATCGGACATGATGTAATCAGCTGGTCTTGGTTTGTCACGGGGAAGAGTTGCCAGATAATTGTACCGGCTTGCCGGAATATGAATAGTCCAGGTATAAAACGACTCCCCGTAGTACCAACTAAATGAACGGGCGGTATCGCTTGTCTGGAGTTTCACCTGATCAGGCAGTTTTGTATCTACTGTATCAGGCTCATCAATGGGGATCTGGAAGACAACCTGCGTCAGCTGTCCGGAAGGGATGGTGATCTGATCCGGCATTGGCGGAGTCTCCGGAGCCACATCAGGGATAAATGAGGGACCATCCTCCATGTCCCATGGAAGGGAAAAGGGGAGCGCAGGCTGCTGGACAAAAAAACCGATGATGAGAACAACAGCTATTCCCGCTATAACGATGATCAGCTCATCCCTGGGCATATAGATATTCTGATGCCTCAGAGGGTAAATGAGTTGTGATGGAAATAGGTAAGTAGGAAGGGAGAAGGTACTTATCCTGTGCGTAGCAACAGATCCAGTTCACTTCTGAGGATCGGCATTTCGCGGTGGATCTTCATGATTGCAGCCCGCGTTCTCAGAAGTTCTGCATTCTCTTTTGAAGAAAAGAACCCTTCGGGAATTGTATCAAGGCTGTATGCAGCAGAGAGGGCAGTCTGCTCCATTCCCTCAACCAATGTCTTTGCTTCGTTCAGCTCCCTTTTCCAGTCCACATAATTGAATGCGTCATAGAACTGGTCAGCCCTTCTCAGGTGTGCATTATATCGGGAATAATCATCATTCACCACCTTGCTTGCTGATCGGAGTGCATCTGTCCAGATACGATATGCGGTATAGCGTGCCATCAGTTGTTCATCATCTTCAGGCAGCTCCTCCATCGAAGCAAAGAGGATATCAATCTCATAGATCTCATCATCAAGTGTAAAGGTATTTGTCCGGCCTTCGATAATACTGAGTTCTTCAAGTGCATCGTTGGCTGCCTTGATATGTCCAGGGATCTCATTTAAAGGCGTTGCTCCAAACGGGCACCCGGACACCAGTACTCCTGCAAAAAGGAGAGCAATGAATACGATTACATATCGGTAGATGGTCGGCATCTGTTAAGAGAGTGTATATCCGATACTGATGATAGCCTTTGTGGCAGCCGGATTCATTCAACATGAGTTCCGGAAGCCTGAAGAAGAAAGCTCATTGCTTTTGAAAGATTACAATACTGGAAAGGATCAATGTGTTACCATGTCAGAGAAAACCGTAGTATTATCCTTTTCCGGGGGTCTTGACACCTCCATCTGCGTTCCTTTGTTAAAGGAACGGTATGGATATGACCGTGTCGTTACCGTCGCAGTAGATGTCGGCCAGCCGGAAGATGAAGTGAAGATGGCAACAGACAAAGGCGAGCTGATTGCCGATCGCCACTATACCATCGATGCAACGGAAAAGTTTGTTCGGAACCATATATTCCCGGCAATCAAGGCGAATGGCTCCTATGAGGGTTATCCGATGGGAACATCCCTTGCTCGCCCACTGATTGCCGAGGAGACGGTGGCGGTTGCGAAGAAAGAAGGGGCGCTTGCTGTTGCCCATGGGTGTACAGGGAAAGGAAACGATCAGCTCAGGTTCGATTTCATCTTCAGACTGCATGGATATGAGATC
>NZ_JARVGN010000291.1 GCF_029762515.1 Methanocalculus sp.
AGGTTCGGAATCTCAAAAACCCCGAAACTCTTGAGAACAAATGCATCGAGATCAACAGGCTCGAGAACCTTGCCGATGATGTCCTTGCCCACGCCATAACCGATCTCTTCGAAAGTAATGATGCAATCAGGATCATCAAGCTCAAAGGGATCTACGAGAGCCTTGAAGAGGCAACAGATAAGAGCGAAGACGCAGCAAATGTCCTTGCAGATATAGCAATCCGCCATTCGTGAGTTTTTATGGAGTTTCTTATCATTGCGGGGATCGGACTTGCCCTCCTCTTTAACTTTGTAAACGGCTTAAACGATGCCGCAAACTCCATCGCCACCGTCATCGCCACCAAGGTGCTCACCCCGCTCCAGGCAGTCGGGCTTGCCGCTTTTTTTAATCTCGTCGGCCCGTTCCTCTTCTCAACCGCCATTGCAAAGACAATAGGAAAAGGGATCGTCGATCCCGCAATACTCACTCCTTTTGTCCTTGTCACCGGCCTTGTCGGGTCGGTCTTCTGGGTCTTCTTCTGTTCTCATTTTGGCATACCGGTTTCAAGCAGCCATTCTCTTGTCGGAGGGATCATGGGTGCCGGTATCGGGGCGGCAGGCTTCTTTGCGGTAATCTGGCCGGACTGGAATACGATCATACTGATGCTCGAGATAGCTCTCTTTGGCGCAGGTGCGGGAGCGCTGCTGTTTGGGGCACTTGCGTACTATGCGGGAGACAAAAAACCGATCTATTTTGGCCTTGGAGCTATCATCGGCATCGCGATCATCATACCGATCTCCATGTTCCTCGATATCATCGAGATCAAGGGTATCCTTGCCATCGTCTTATTCATCGTCGTCTCCCCGACCCTCGGGTTCATCGCCGCCTATGCGTTTGCCGCCTTTATCATGCGATACTTAAGCAGAGCCAGCACGCCGCAGCGTATGAACTATATCTTCAGGAAACTCCAGATCGTCTCGGCATCCTTCCACGCCATCGGGCATGGAAGCAATGATGCGCAGAACGCAATGGGTATCATCACCGCCATACTCTTTGCCGGAGGCTTGATAACGGTCTTTGAGGTGCCGCTCTGGGTAATATTTGCCTCCTGTGCTGCTATATCGCTTGGCACGCTGCTTGGGGGTTGGCGTGTCATCGACAAGCTGGCAAACAGGATCACCCGGATCACTCCCTACCAGGGCTTCTCGGCATCCACATCCGGCGGTCTTGTCCTCTCGGCGATGACTATGCTCGGCATCCCGGTATCGACAACCCATGCAATGAGCGGGGCGATCATGGGTGTCGGCACCACACAGGGGTCTGCTGCCGTCCGGTGGGGAGTGGTGCGGGAGATTATCATCGCCTGGATCATCACGATACCGGCAGCGGCTCTCGTCTCCTTCTGCTTCTTTGCAATTGTCTCACCCTTCTTCTTCTAAAGAGGCAAAACGGCAGAGGTCACGGAGAACGCAGGTTTTACACTGCGGCTTTCTGGCAGGGCAGACCTCCCTCCCATGCCGGATCAGCAGGTACGTGATCCCGCCCCAATGGGAACGGGGAAAGAGCTCAATCAGATCCTGCTCTATTTTATCCGGGTTTGCCGAGTCTGAGAAACCGATCCGCTGTGCAAGACGGCGGACATGCGTATCAACAGCGACTCCCTCATCGATCCCAAAGGAATGGTTGAGGACAATATTAGCCGTCTTTCTCCCGACACCGGGAATCGTCAGGAGCTCATCCATCGTAGCCGGCACTCTGCCCGAAAACCGCTCCACAAGTGCCCTTGAAGCACCGATGATATGCCGGGCCTTTGCATGGTAAAACCCGGTTCTGTGGATGATTCTCTCAACCTCCTCGAGATCCGCAGAGGCAAGCGATTCCGGTGTCGGGAACCGTGCAAAGAGAGACGGCGCAACCAGATTCACGGTGGCATCGGTCGTCTGGGCAGAGAGGATCGTCAGGATCAGGCACTGGAAGGGATCTTCAAAATCAAGAAAATGGGTCTCCGTATGAGGATAGCGATCATTCAGGCGTGAATAGATCAGAAAAGCGGTGTCTGAGTCCATCTCAAAATGGGGTAGCGCAGATTCGAACTGCGGTCAAAGCGTCCCAAACGCTCTAGGATGGACCAGGCTACCCTACTACCCCGTGACCTTACTAAATTGAGGGTCTATCTAAAAAAGGGTATCGTTTTGTCCGCATCTCAGAGGGGGAGAACGGAATCCGGCTTCTCTGCAACAAGAGTGCCGTTGAATGTCCCCTCTTTGAGCGCTGTTACGATATCGCCGGGTTTTCTCCCATCCATCACGATGAAGGGGATGCCGCTCCGCTCAACGATCTTGGCTGCCACCAGATCGACGATCATGTTCGATCCCGCGCCCATCCGCTCCTTCATGATGATCCTGATCAGATCTGTCGGGGTGATCTGTGTGAACCGCTCGGCAGAGGCGTCCTTCCTCGGATCAGCCGAGTAGATTGCATCCACTGCCGTTGCATTCACCAGCAGATCTGCTCCGATCTCCTCTGCAAGGACGGCTGAGACCGCATCTGTCGTCTGGCCGGGTGTCACCCCTCCCATGACGACGATCCTCCCGTGGAGCGCTGCCTGCTTCGCCTCACGGTAGGTTGCCGGAACGGTTGGATAGGCGGCATCCCCGAGTGCGGAGATCAGAAGGAACGCATTGATCCGCGTCACCATGATGCCGAGTTCGTCTGCGGTTCCCTCATCAATTCCGAGGCTCCGGCAGACCGATATATACCGGCGTGCCTCACCTCCTCCTCCACAGACGCAGAAGACGGAATAGTCCTGTTGAATCTCCCGGAGCACTGCTACCCATGCACTGAGATTATTCGACTCAAGTGTGGGTACAAGAACCGACCCGCCGACCGAGATAACTACCTTCTTCATGGTACCTTAAACATTTCATCATGGATCACATATAATGCCGTGTTCCACAGAGTGGAGAGAGATCAAAACGGGGTGAATGGGGAGAGATGAAGGAAGCACGGATCTGGATGAGAGAGGATGAGGGGATACGATGCGGACTCTGCCCGCACGGTTGCCTGATCC
>NZ_JARVGN010000292.1 GCF_029762515.1 Methanocalculus sp.
CACTCCAGATATCGATAGATCTCTTCCCATTTTGAGGGGGTGGCATATGATCGACCATCACCTGAAGTGTCTGAAGATCCCGGAAGAAGTATGTGAATGCCATTCCTGTTATAATATGATCATGGAGACTATATAAATGGGGTTTGTAATATCGGGATGGTTATCCACGTTCCCATTTCGCCCCCTAATTTACTGCTACCGGATTCCCGGGTTCTCTATCTGTCGACATCCCTGTGCTGATCCCGTTCCCTCTTATAAATCCGCACTCAGAACGGTACAAAAAAGATGGATCGCAATAGCCGGATCTCAACTCTGGTGTTGGGCATGAATCTGATAATATGCCTTTAGGGAAGGAAGCCTTCTAAGGTGAAGTCCGTACGTAAATATTGCGAGTAGAATCTGGTACGAGAATATCCGTTCCTGTTTTAATTCCTATCGCCCCTTCTGCCATGCCCCCTCCGGCACTATAATCTCAAACCTCGCCCCTTTGCCATAGGTTCCGGTTTCCTGAATTGTAATCCTGGTAATGGCGAGGATCTCGCGGGCAAGGAAGAGTCCAAAACCGGTGTTTTTGCCAAAACCCCGTACAAAGATCTCTTCTTTCTGATCATCAGGGATGCCGGGGCCGTCATCCTCCCAGATGATTGCGAGATCCCCTTCCCTCTCCTCACATGAGATGACGATCCGGGTTGCAGTCTGTGCGTGCAGGATGGTGTTCACATAGAGGTTCTGGAAGACCTTCTCAACCATCGGATCGGCATAGAATGAGATCTCCGGGCATGTATTCTGAACCGGGAGCTGCCTGTCATCTATCCTCGAAATGAGAGGAGCGAGCTCCATCCAGCTGGATTCCTGTATCCCTATCTGCTCATATTCCCGCATAAAGACAATCTGGCGCTCAATGGCATCAGTGGCTTTTCGGATCTCATCATGGCAGATGCCTGTATATTGTTTATCTTCCCGATCCAAAGCGATCTCAAGCAGCCCCCGGATCGTCATGATTTTATTGGCTACATCATGACTCGTTATGGATGAGAGAATCCTGAGTTTCTTGTGGGCTTGCGATAATGCAACTTCTGCTTCCTTGCGATCGGTGATATCATATATTGAGGCGACAGACTGGCTGGTACCCGGAATCATCCCCACTGTTACAAGTGTTGAATGGGATGCGTCCCCCCGATCAATGAATGTGAATTCATATCTCTGCGGGGGATCCTCCCCTGTTTCTCTTCTCTGCCGGTGGTATGCGATCATCTGTTCACGATCAGTATCACTGACAAATTCCGTCCAGCTCCTGCCGATCACCTCATCCTTCGAATAACCACATAGTTTCTCAAAGGCACTGTTGCAGAGGGATATTACCGTATCCTTCTCGATGATTAATGAAGCGGCATTTGTATGTTCGAAGATAGCCTGATATCGCTCCTCGGAGAGTGCAAGCTGCTTTTGTGCGGTAACAATTTCATCCAGACGATTCCGGATCTCCTCCTCAGATGCAGTTAGCTGTTCATTTGCCTGATGGAGTCTGGCAACCGTTCTGATCCGCTCAATATATTGGCCGATCTGATCGGCAATGGTACTGATAAGTATCTCTTCCTCATCCAGGATCTGATTGTCCTCCATGAGGCAGATGGTTATCGAGCCAACAGGCTCCTTATGAACGAAGATCTCTGTCTGTTTACTCCAGGGCTTCAGCTGATAATCTGATGTGGAGTACTCTTCCTCATCAATCCTGATGCTGGCGGCTGTAATCTCAGGGTGCTGGAAGCCACCCGGTATGATCTCTGCGATCGCCTGCATCACCTCAGCATATGGCCTGCCAGATCCCTCTATTGCGTCAGATATCCTGTAGAGGCATGAGAGCTCCTTGATCCTCTCATTCAGTGCATTTTCAGCATCCTTTCGATCGGTGATATCCAGCAGGATACCGTTGAATAGAAGCTCATTCCCTCGCTGAATCGGACGGGACATCCCCTGGAACCAGATCTCTTCTCCGGAAGGCCTGATGAATCTCCCCTCATAATTCCAGGGGAGGCCGGCCTTTGTAGCATCCTCAATCGACTCGAGGAATGAATCACGATCACGGGGATCCACCTGCTCTGTAAAACGGCTGAGGAATCCCTCCGGAGAACTGCTGATACCAAACACCTCATCTGCCCGGCTGCTGATATAATATAATCCCTTTTCTCCATCCGATTGTGAATAGAACTGGAAGACCACTCCCGGAATCATCTCAGTAATCTCGGTAAGCTGCTCCTGCTGACTCTGGAATTCCTCTTCGATCCGGCGTCTTTTAAGGACCTGCCAGAGCCCCTGCATCAGGAGCGTGAGCTGACGGGTATCGTTATCAGTGTAATCCAGTGGATTATTTGCTACCCCGGCGACGATCACGATCTGATCCCCGTCAAGGATTGGGACGTTCATATGTCGGATGAGCTGTGGGTGTCCCTCAGGATATCCCTTCTTCTCCGTACCCACGGCTGCATAGTCATTTGTGATCACCGGACAGCGCTGCCGCACCGCCTCTCCCCATAACCCTGTCTTCTCCACTGCATACACGATAGGCTTCTCCTGCATGGAGCATTCCTTCATGGCAGTTTCAGACCATGCGTACATCGATAGTTCGCTCTCATCATCATTCAGGAAGGCGAGGTATCCAAGCTGGCTCCCTGTGATCACGCATGCTCCTTCCAAGGCATAGGCAAGCAGTTCCTTCTCCGGCAGGTGTGCCCTCTCATAGAAGCCAAGCAGGTATCTGAGCCGCGATTCGCTCTCGCGGATGATCTGTTCGGCGGTTCTTCGTTCGGTTATGTCGGTGATAAATCCCTCTAAAGCCACTACCTCGCCGCTCTCAGAATATACACCGGATCCCTTCTCCCAAACCCACTTGATCTGCCCTCCTTTCGTGAGGATTGGATATTCCAGAACTAAAATTCCATGATTGGCAAGAGTTTGCGACCATTGCTCATGTAAACAATCCCGATAATCCGGATGAATTACATCATTATAGGAAATTTTTCTGTTGTCGATAATATCCCAA
>NZ_JARVGN010000293.1 GCF_029762515.1 Methanocalculus sp.
CCTGCATCAGATCCATAATCCCGCGTTCGTTTCCGGGAATGTCATCAGGATGCGTAATATCCCTGAAAGAGAAGAACAAGAGCTCGTCCCTTGAGTACCCGATCATCCGGGAGAAGGCAGGGTTTGCTTCGATGATCATATAATCGGGACCTGCCAGGACAATGCCCACAGGGCCGTGCTCAAAGATACCCCGGAACCGGGCTTCGCTTTCGGCAAGTGCCCGGTGATCGGCATCACGAATAATTGCAGCTGCGATTATTCTGCCCGCAGTCTCAAGCGCCTGGATCTCCTGCTGGCTCCAGGCCCGTGCATGGCGGCATTCATTAAAGCCGATGAATCCGGAGAGGGTCCCATGGACGATGATCGGGACGACCAGAACCGAATGTGTATCAGGAGATGCGATCCGGACCAGTTCTCCAATGGATCCGAGATCGTCAACCGATCCTAAGATCACATCTCCGCCACGGAGGAGGTCGAAACCTTCCCCATAGATCGAGGCATCAAGCTGATCCGGGTTCTTTGAAGGGACTCCTTCAGCAGCCCATTCACCTTTCAGGCAGGCAACCGGATTCTTACTATTCCGGTCAAGCATATAGAGATAGGCGCCCGAGGCATCCGCCGCCTCCCCAAGCCTCCTGAGCGCAGTCTGTATCCGGCTCTCCCAGTCTCCTTGTGAGAGGAAACCGGATGCCGCATACCCAACCGCTTCAAGGATGCAATCCCTTGATACAATCTCCTTCTCACGCCCGATCCTTTCAGTTACATCCCTTCCGATACCCTCAATGATCAGATCTCCGGTCTCCGGATCGGTGATCATGGCATTCTTCGTCTCGATCACCCGTATAGATCCATCCCTTGCCCTGAGGTGAAGGGTGTATGTACACTCGCCATCTTTCCGGGACAAATCGCTGAAGAAGCCGGGATCATCATCTGTCAGGAGGTGCCTGAGCAGGGAGGGATCATCGGAGAAATTTTCGGGAGTGTAGCCGAGTATAGTGCGGACAGATCCCGAGATAAAGAGTACCTCCGGCTCTCCCCGGCGCGGGAGCCTGAGCCGATAGACGAGATCCTCTGTTTTTTCGGCAAAGAACGTAAGATAAGGAGCGGGATATCCTTCCATAACAACAGGATTCCTATCATCGATAATGGGCATATGATACAAAAAGCCTGCCTATATGCTCCCAGCCGCAAAGGCTCTTCACCTTACAGGATCGAGATCATCTGTATGATTACTCTCCTCTCGGGGGGCACCGGAACCCCGAAGCTGATCCGGGGCATGCGGCAGGTGCTCCATGATTCCGAACTCTCTGTCATCGTCAATACAGCCGAGGATGTCTGGATCTCCGGAAACCACCTCTCCCCTGATATCGATACCGTACTGTACCTCTTTGCCGGGATCTTAAACACAGAGACATGGTGGGGGATCCGGGGCGATAGCCTTGAGACGAACCGGTACCTGGAGCGGATCGGGATGCCCGAATCAATCACAATCGGCGACCGGGACCGGGGCATCCATATCGCACGCGGAAACCTCCTTCGGGAGGGAAAGACACTCACCGAAGCAACAGCGAAGGTCGCTGCTGCTCTTGGTGTTGAAGCCACTGTGCTCCCGATGTGTGACACCCCGGTTGCAACCCATGTGGCAACAGAGAACGGCCCCATGCATTTCCAGGAGTACTGGGTAACCCACCGGGGCAATGTCGAAATCTCGGGGATCATCCGTGAGTGTACGATCCCGCCTGTTGCAACCGATGCCGTCATCGAAACGATTCAGAAGAGTGATTCCGTGATCATCGGCCCTTCAAACCCGGTGACAAGCATCGGGCCGATCCTTGAATGTGAAAGGGTCAGGGATGCACTCCGCGAGGTATTTGTCATCGCAATCAGCCCGTTCATCGGGAGCCGGCCGGTATCCGGGCCTGCTGCGGCACTGATGAAAGCCTGGGGAAAGACTCCCGATTCACGGGGAACACGTGAGGCATATGGAGATATCGTTGATCTCTTCATCCAGGATCTCAATGACGAGATTGAAGTTCCGGGCAGCCTCCGGCTCAATACGATGATGACATCGCAGAAACAGAGCGAATCCCTTGCCTGGGATCTGCTTTCGATCATTCGGGGTCAGAGGTAGGGCAGCTTTTTAGGGAACCAAAAAGGTAGTTTTATACCCTGTATCAGACGATACCTTCTCAGAGAGGTGCTACCATGGGTTTATTCAGATGGCTCAGATCACGTGATGAACAGAAAGAGGAGAGAACAGAGAGCGTGGATGAGTCACATCTTCCGCGGCTCTCACTGGATGATTCACTCGGCAACTCCGATCCCGAGGTGCGGATCACTGCGGTTCATTCGATCAGCGGAATCGGCGCACCGGCAATCCCGCTTTTGATCAATTGCCTCGATGATGAGAGCTGGAGAGTAAGGAGAACTGCCGGATCAGGGCTTGCCGGGATCGGGGAGCCTTCAATCGGTCCGATGATTGCCGCACTGGATGGTGCCCGGACAGATGTACGGAAAGAGCTGATCCGGTCACTCACCCTCATCGGAAAGCCGGCATTTCCTGCACTTGCAGCGGCACTTGATCACCCCTCCGTGGATATCAGGGCAGGCGCAGTCGGCGCGATCGCCAGAATAAACGCACCAGAGCGTGGGGAAGCACTCACAAAAGCCCTCAGCGATTCCGATCAGTCAGTCAGGGCGGCAGCCGCAGAAGCCTTCGGGCATCTTCCTGAGAAACAGGGGATACCGGTTCTACTGGGACTCCTTGCCGATCCTGTCGAGAGGGTACGGAATGCTGCGATCCTCGCATGTATCAGGATCGGAAAACCTGCAGTCAGCCCGCTGATTGTTGCACTGGGAGACCCGGAGAGGGGAATATCCCCCTATGCAGAAGAGGCACTGATTGGGATTGGATCTGCCGGGCGGACAGAGGTAATCGAGCTGTTGCATCACGAAAACCCGTTAATGCGCCGGTCCGGTGTTCGGATCCTCGGCGGAATCAGGGATATGAATACCGTCTCACATCT
>NZ_JARVGN010000294.1 GCF_029762515.1 Methanocalculus sp.
CATCCATGATGGCCCGCTGCCGGGGCGTCGGTGCTATTATCCCGGTTCCGGTAGTAGTGTGATCGGCAGTCCCCTCGTGTGTGCTGGCCGGCATGACGATGTGTGGGCTGCCCTTCACTGTTCTGCTCGAATACATTGCGCATCCTCCCTATCCACGATCTTCCAGACACCGATCCGTTCCATCGCATCGCCGATTCGCTCCAGGAACGGCGACTCCCGGACCAGGGCCTCGACCTGATCCGTGTACACAATACGGGGATTCCCCGGCGATGGAACACTCATGAGGAGAACCTCCTCTGCAGCAATCCATGCATGAACAGTGGGTTGATCAGGGTGTCATAAAGAGGTGAACCGGGCATCGTACAATAAACGTGGAAACGAATATCCGAAATTTCACGGCAAAAGCAAAAAAGAACCTTTTTCAAATCTTTGCGGAAATATTCACTTTGAAGGGATCACGAAATGGCAGAATTTCTCGACAACACAGCAATCAGTTCAGCGCTCGCCGACCTGATCAAAAACTCAGAAGAGCGTCTCTATCTGATCAGTCCATATATCCACCTGACGGCCATCAACAAGAAATATCTCCAGAATACCGATGGGAATAATTTAGAGATTTTTGTCATTCACCGCTCGGATGCGGCATTGAAGGATGAAGACAAACAATTCCTTCAAAGCTTAAACAACGTCACCATTTATGCCTGCGACGATTTGCACGCAAAATGCTATCTGAATGAAACTGTTGGCGTCATTTCAACCATGAATCTGTACGAGCACTCCCAGACGAGCAATTGGGAGATGGGGGTGAAATTCTCGAAAGAAGAAGATGCCAAGCTGTTCACCGACACTCTCAAAGAGATTTCACTTATTGTCGAAGCGAGCAAGAAAACATCCGAAACGAAAAGTGCTGAGAAACCGCACTATCAGAAACAATATACAGACCGGCCGAAAAAGCAGCAGACAATCAATCCAAACCTTAAGAAATCTCTTAAAAAGGGATTCCTGGGGAAGCTTGCGGACTCCGTTTTCGGCGAGGTTGGCTATTGTATCCGCTGCGGCGAGATGATCGATTATCGCCCGGAAAAGCCCTTCTGCAGCGAATGTTTTGCGTCCTGGGCGAAGTTTAAAAATCCAGACTACCGGGAGAAGTACTGCCATGTCTGTGGAGACAAAGCGGCAACCACAAAAGTGCGACCGGTCTGCAACGAATGCTACAATAAGCATTTCAGAAAATAATTTTTGAATTAAATCTCTTCTCCATTCCCATTCTCCCGCTGCGTGGTGTTGAGCATCATCTGCATCGCCTCGGGGTGATCCTTGATATCCCGCTTCAGCTCGCCCATGGTGGCCTCCGCCTCGGGGTTCAGGGCCCGGCCGCAGACCGTGCAGTAGTTGGAGAGCGGGCCGTTGATGGTGTAGCACTTGGGGCACTGGCGGGGGGCCATGGCGTTCTCCTGCTTGCGCGGCTTCTGCTTGACGCCCATCACGTTGAGCATCTCCGCATCGATGTCCCGCTCCGAGAGCACCACGTAGGTCTGGAAAAGCTCAGAGTCTCAATAAAAAAAATTCATAATTAGTTCATGCCCTTAATAGCCTGGCTGAGATACAATATTTTGAAGGGAGAAGTGTCCCAGTTCCACATCATCAAGATAAAACCGTACATACATGTAGTCCATTCCATCTGGGACTTCATACACCAATTCTCCTGACAATGTCTCTCCTTCATGAATATAATCGTTCAGAGGATTTTCAAGCACAGATTCGGTTTTTAATGTGTCCAATGGAACACAATAATCCCACAGATAATCTCCGGTTATAATCTGTAATGTTTCTTCATTCACCGGAAACTCATATCCTGAACCTTCGGGATTGACAACCGTAACATCAAGTATCAAAAATTTATCATATCCGAGATTTTGATGAGCTGGCGTTATACCACTAATGGTGTCAACAATTTTCACGGATTGGACTTCAACATAAGGATAAGCTGCAGTAATTAGCGTATCCAAGATTTCGATATTTTGTAGTTCATAAACGCCGAGAACTGTATTATCAGGGTTTCCATCAGGACACAACCAGAGAGATTTGTAGACCAGATCATCACGGACTTCATACAGCAATTCTCCTGATAATGTCTCTCCTTCATGAATATAACCACCCAGAGTATTTCCAAGCCCGTAATCCCTTTCGGATGGATCCATCCAATACATATAATCAGAACGACCTTTTGCAGTTTTAATCAGTAATGTTTCTTCATTCACCGGAAACTCATACCCTGAACCTTCGGGATTGACAATCGTAACATCAAGTATCAGAAATTCATCATATCCTTGATCTTTACCATATGGCACCATACCGTTGATTTTACCGGCAATATTTACGGAGTTGACTTCAACATAAGGTTTGGCAGAAGTTGGCGCATTCGAGGATGATCCATATCCCGGGGTGTTATCTCGCGTAGAACCCGTAATATCCGTAGTAAAATCGCTGATCTTTCCCTTCCCTATCGTGGATTCATCATCATCAATAATACTGATTCCCACGGGTTCTGCAATGTCTTCGAACGCAATAAAGAGCACATCTCCTGAAATGCTTTCCCCAGGCTGCAATAATCCATACTCAATCGGAGATACCTCATTGTCGAAAAAGAATCCCTCATATGATTTGTACCAATCACCAGTATCCGCCTTCAAAATTACATCATACCCTCCAGCCCCCTTGGTGGAAAGCCTCAAATGTGTATCATCAAGAAGTACAGGAGCACTGTCCTGTGGATTCTCAATCGTAACAGGAACGATAACAAATACATAATCATTTCCCGGAGGGGGTAATTCTTCGATATGATCCGTAACAACAGCGGATCCTGCTGTAATTATTGGCTTAGGTTCGGCTGTCGTATCAGTGCACCCGCAAAAAAGAGCAGATACAACCAATGCGATGATAATAATGAAAACCGGCCTTGTCATAAAAAATAATTGAATCTTTAATTTAAATGAGAATCGTTTTTTTATTCGTTTAGTGG
>NZ_JARVGN010000295.1 GCF_029762515.1 Methanocalculus sp.
AGTCACCAGTATGCCCGATACCGGATCGCCTGGTACCCGCCTTGCAATCCTCTATGTCGATGATGAACCTGGTCTCCTCCATATAGGAAAGCTCTACCTTGAACGGGAAGGTGAATTTGCGGTTACAACCATCAGGAGTGCACATGAGGCAATCCAGCTCCTCTCGGAAGAATCATTTGATGCAATAATCTCAGATTACCAGATGCCGGGATGCGATGGCATCTGCTTTCTCAAGCATCTCAGGGCGAATGGGAACCCAACTCCGTTTATCATCTTCACCGGAAAAGGGCGTGAAGATGTTGTTATTGACGCATTAAACAGCGGAGCTGATTTTTACCTCCAGAAAGGCGGTGATCCAAAGTCGCAGTTTGCCGAGCTCTCAAACAAGATACGGTATGCTATATCAAAAAGGAGGAGTGAACAGGCGCTTTTTGAAAGCGAGGAACGGTATCGGAATGTTGTTCTTGTGCAGACAGAGCTTATCTGCCGTTTTCTACCGAATGGCACCATTCTCTTTGCAAATGGTGCATACTGCCGTACCTTTGATCTGGATCCGGACTCTGTTATCGGAAGACGGTTCAAGCCAAAGATTCATCCCGGTGACGTTCACAAGGTCGCCCTCCTTTATGCTTCTCTTACCCCGAAAGAGCCGTCCGGGACCATCGATCAACGAACCATCATGAAGGATGGCGGGATCCGGTGGCACCGGTGGAGCACGACAGCCCTTTTCGATGAACGGGGTATTCTTTCCGAATACCAGGCGGTCGGAAAGGATATCACCGATCTCATTGAGCGCGATTTTGAACTCCAAAGGAGAAATGATGAGATAAGGGCTGCTTTTGAACAGCTGGCTGCGGCTGAAGAGGAACTCCGCCAGCAGCTGGATGAACTGACTGAAGCGCAGCATGAACTCCGTGAGGGCAGGCGACAGCTTCGGACTATTCTTGATCACTCATATGATGGGATCATCATCAGTGATTCCGATGGTGCAATTATCGATGTAAACGAGACGATGCTGAGGATGTTTGGGGTTTCGCATGAAGAGGCGCTCTCCTCTTCTCTTTCTGAATATCTCTCCGGCAGCCGAAGCCCTGGTCAATCCGAAAAAGGCCTGATGGATGGTTTTTCAGATGCCGGGGAATTATCTGCCCTCTCTGCCCGTCGCCCTGGTGATGGGACACTCTTTGATGTGGAAGTCTTCCGCACCCGGATACGATTTGAAGGGCGGGATCTCCTCCTCCTCAATATCCGGGATCTGACTGATAGGAAGCTTGCTGATGAAGCCGTGCGGAGGCGTATCCTGATCGATCAATCCCGTGACGGTATTGTGACCCTGGAACAGGATGGCAGCGTCTTCGAATCGAACAGGCAGTTTGCCGATATGCTCGGGTATACGCAGGATGAGATCCGGAATCTCCATGTCTGGGATTGGGATTTCCAGTTCAAACCGGAGACGCTGCTTGAGATGCTCGGAACGGTTGGTGAGGACGGCGATCACTTCGAGACACTGCACTGTAAGAAGGATGGCAGTGTCCTTTCGGTTGATATCAGTACAAATGCAGCCGTATTCTCTGGAAAGAAACTGATATTCTGTGTAGTCCGTGATATCACCGGAAAGAAGCTTGCGGAAGATGCACTCCGGAATGCAAACCGCCAGCTCAACCTGATGACCAGCATCACCCGTCATGATATCCAGAACCAGCTCATGATCACTGAAGGTTTTCTCTATATGGCTAAGAAGCGTGCAAGCGGAGATGAAGAGTTGCTCCGTCAACTGGAGAAGATTCAGATCTCATCAGAGATGATCCAGCGCCAGATTGCCTTCACCAAGACGTATCAGGATATTGGTGTACATAAGCCAAAGTGGCATGAACTCAATAGTATACTTCCACGAACAGATGTACCGGCGGAGATTCGTTTAACCGCAAAGGTGGAGGATGTTTCCATCTTTGCAGATCCCATGATCTCCAAAGTCTTCGAGAATCTCCTGGATAATACAATCCGCCATGGAGAGCATGTTACGCGGATCTGCGTCAGTTATGCTCAGGCAGGCGATGATCTCATGATCATCTGGGAGGATGATGGAGCCGGTATCCCTGAGAATTTGAAAAAGAAGATTTTCAATCGTGGCTTTGGTAAAAATACCGGCTATGGCCTCTTCCTCTCAAGCGAAATCCTCGGGATAACCGGGATTGCCATTCAGGAAACCGGTGTGTATGGGCAGGGAGCACGGTTTGAAATTCTGATTCCAAAAGGTGAATTCAGGATTTCGACAGCCTCTCAAGCTGCATGATGTATGCTAACCCGCTCTTTTTGGCCACAATAGCTGACAGTATGTCTCTCTCGAGCAGATACGTTCAGCTTCAGATGATCTCTTTCCAAAAGGAAGAGGGATATCTATTGATTGCCTCTTTTTCGAATTGACAACCTTCATCATCTAAAAAGAGCTATTCTTGGATTGGGAGCAGACTCATGGAGATGGAGCGGGGTATTTTTCATGGGGATATCATCAATTTTCTGCCTGATGCAACACTGGTTATTGACCGGGATGGTCTTGTCATTGCATGGAATCGTGCCATGGAGGAGCTTACCGGAGTATCTGCTGATTTGATGCTCGGCAAAGGCGACTATGAGTATGCTCTCCCGTTTTATGGGGAGCGGAAACCGATTCTTGCAAACCTGGTCTTCATGCCCGAGGTCGAGATCGAAAGGCGGTATAATAGTGTCGAAAAGATCGGCGATACGCTGGTGGTTGATATCTTCATCCCGACATTTGGGCCGGACGGTATCTGTCTCTGGGCAAAAGCAAGCCCGCTGTATGGTCCGGATGGCGGGATCATCGGTGCAATCGAGACGATACGGGATATAACCGATCGGAAACGTGCTGAAGAGGAGATCGCCAGATCCCACAAGAGCCTTGCAGATACCATAAATTTTCTGCCTGATGCAACACTGGTTATTGACCGGGATGGTCTTGTCATTGCATGGAATCGTGCAATGGAGGAGCT
>NZ_JARVGN010000296.1 GCF_029762515.1 Methanocalculus sp.
TCCTCCTCCACCAGAGCAGGTCCCAGAATTAATGCAGGATCTTGAACGTTTTATCCAGAACGATGATAAAACGCCGAGGCTGATCAAGGCCGCTCTCATTCACGCCCAATTGGAAACAATCCATCCATATCTGGATGGTAACGGAAGAATGGGCCGTTTGATGATCACGTTTTACCTCTGCTCAAAAGGTGTTCTGGCAAGGCCATTGTTGTATCTTAGTTATTACCTGAAGAGATATCGGGAGGATTACTATACACTCCTTAATGGTATCCGGTATCAGGGGAATTGGGAAGCATGGCTGGCTTTCTTCCTTCAGGGAGTCATTGACGTATCTAATAACTCTATTGAAACAGCAAAGAAAATTATCCAGCTCAAGGAGACGCTGATTGAAAGGTTGCTGGAGAACAATATCGGCGGCGTGCATGCGGTAAAGCTGATCGATACACTCTTTGATCGCCCGATCATCACGATCGGGCAGGTGACAGAGGAGTTACGAATAAGCCGCCAGTCTGCAACCAATCTCGTGGGGAAATTTGAGAAAATTGGAATACTGGAAGAGATTACCGGGAAAGAACGATATAAGCAGTATATGTTTGTGGACTATGTCAGGATAATCGAGGAGGGAACACGGATATAACTCTCTTTGAGCATCAATATCCCGCCAGTAGATAATGTATTGGGATCGGAAAGTTTTACCCCAAAACCCGGATAAAACGCCTTTGCATATCTAAATCTATAATTGTACAGACCCGCAGAACCCCCCTCAATCCTTCCTCCTCTCCACCATCCCCTTCACCTGCTCACCCTCCCGGGTCAGCCGGTAGATGATCCATGTGCCGGACTGCTCCCCCGCGATCAGGCCTGCCTTCTTCAGGATGGAGAGATGGTATGAAAGCCGGGAATCTGAGATTTCGAGAACAGAGCGGATCACACAGACACAGAGTGGCTGTACCACAAGCAGGGCAAGGATCTTCAGCCTGAAGGGATCAGCCAGGGCACGGAAGAGGGAGGCGGCAGCCCGGGCTTCTGCATCCTCAGGCAGATGCGAAACAAGCCCCTCAATGCCCCCCGATACGTTGAGGGATGCTTCGACCTCCGGCGGAATGCCACATCCCTTTTCAGGCACAGCCACCCCACTACACTCGTCTTCCGGTACGCCTGCCATACTTCAAATGAATATGAAATACCATCAGATAAGCATTTCGAGCTGGTATGAGAGAAGGGAACGCTGGCGCCAACCCACCTATTTCAACATATGTTGAAATGAAAGCATTTTTATCTCCCGACGACCGATATGATTTCAAGAGGTTTTGAAATAAAGATGCCGCCAACCAAATCCAGACAGGATGCGGCAAACATCACCTCCCGGAGAAAGAATCAGTATGCAGTATGCGAATAACGCAATCAGGAGAAGACCATGATTGACCTCTTCATCGGCTCCCTTATGATGGGATGGACGACACTCGCAGAATACCTCGCTGAGCATGTCGTCACCTGCCTCATCCCGGCGTTCTTCATCGCCGGAGGAATCGCCGCCTTCATCAGAAAGGATGCCATTCTGAAGTACTTCAGCCCGGATGCGCCGAAAAAGATCGCGTACGGGATTGCATCAGTTTCAGGCACTGTCCTTGCCGTCTGCTCCTGCACCATCCTTCCGATGTTCGCAGGCCTCTTCAAGCGGGGAAGCGGGATTGGGCCTGCCATCACCTTCGTCTATGCAGGACCGGCGATCAACATCCTGGCAATTGTGTACACCGCAAAAGTGCTCGGCTTTGATCTCGGCCTTGCCAGGGCCGCCTTTGCGATCATTCTTGCTATTGCAATCGGCCTGATCATGGCAGCGCTCTTCAGATCAGATGATGACGCAACAAGGAAGAAGATGGCGGCGATGCCACCGGCACCCGCATCTGAGGAGGAAAGACCGAGGTGGATCGTCCCGCTCTTCTTCATCCTCTTAATCGGCATCCTGATCACAGGTACAGCACAGATTGACTGGATGATCAAGTTCCCGATAATCTATGCCCTCACTCTCGGGGTGGCATATCTTCTGATATACTTCTTCCAGAGAGACGAGGTGACCGAGTGGGGATGGGAGACATGGGATCTCACAAAGAAGATCTTTCCGATCCTCCTCATTGGGACATTTGCCCTCGGGATGCTCGCCTTCTTCCTCCCCCCGGAGACTTTCGCGCCATTCTTCGGGACGAACACACTTCAATCGAACCTGCTTGCCTCATTCGTCGGTACCATCCTCTATATGCCGACGCTCCTTGAGGTCCCGGTGATCGGAACGACATTCGGATACACATCAGGAGTGATGGCGGGGGGGCCGGCACTCGCCCTCCTTCTTTCAGGACCTAGCGTCAGCCTGCCGTCGCTCCTCGTCATCTCACGGATAATGGGGATGAAGAAGACTATCGTCTATGCAATCCTTGTGATCGTCTTCTCGGCCCTTGCAGGGTTTATCTATGGACTTATTATCGGGTGAAGAGAGATGGCAGAGATGAAAAAGCCATGCTGTGCGGCTGAGGCGATGCGAAGGATCAGGCAGATCGATGTTGGCGGCATAAACGTCGGGCTTACGATGCTTGATGATGCAATTCATGAGGTGGCTCGGATGAACCTTATCAAAGATGAAGAGATTGCAGACGAACTGATGAAAAAATTGAGAATATACAATTATATCCCAAAGTCCGCAGAACAGCAGTACCGCTCTGCAACTTTAAGAGAATACACACACGAGGTTACATTATGAAGATTGAAGTCCTTGGAACCGGATGCATGAAATGTAAACGCCTTGCAAAGAATGTCGAAAAAGCAGTCGCTGAACTCGGCATATCAGCAGACATTGTGAAGGTAGAGGATATCACCGCGATCATGGAGCGGGATGTGATGCTGACACCCGCACTTATGGTTGATGGAGAACTGAAGATCTCCGGACGGGTTGCCGATGTGGCTGAATTAAAAGAACTCCTCGGAGGTGCGTAAGAATGGCAGAACAG
>NZ_JARVGN010000297.1 GCF_029762515.1 Methanocalculus sp.
AATGAAAAAGTAAAAATAAAAGGGATAATGAGAGAAACAACTCTCCTAAAGGTCTTGGGGTTGCACTATAGGCTCGCGGACCCCCCCCTAATGCCAAGAAAGCGGGGTGTAGAGCAAATAACAAACAAGCAATATATGCAGTCAATATTGGATGAGAGAAATGATCACTCAATTCAGGGAATTCCGACAAATATAATATTGAATAATATATTACAATTAGGGAAAGTGTATCAATGCATGCTCCAATATATTTGCATACCATTTCTCTAAAACCTCTTGGAAACAATGCAAGTAGGTAGTGGTAGAGTGGAGGATAATCATAAATACCTGGCAATAAAAATTCTTTGAGGGTTTTGGGATATTTAAATTTATTTTTTCGAATATAATCTGCAAAAAATAAATGATACCACTGATCTGAACCCGTTGGAGAGATACTCAACAGGCCGGGTAGAGCACGTACCGAGAAACACAAGATCGCGATTAGTATTATTTCATACAATTATCAATCACCACGCAGATTAAATTAGAATATTCATTATCAGCTGAATGAAAAATCCACCTTAAAACTCTTCAATCCATCGGAAAGTATCTTTCAATCCCTTTTGAAGTCTTGTAGCTGGTTTTTCACCAAATAAGACCTCCAGCTTCCCAACATCCGCAACGAAATTATCGATCTCCCCGGGCCGCTCTGGAAGGTAATTGATTGTCGGTTCAATCCCGAGAATTTCCCCGGCAATCTCCACAACTTCTTTGATCGTCGTTCCCTTCCCAGTCCCGAGATTTACCACCTCATTCTTCATCTCCCTAAGAACAGCCTTCACATAGAAATCTGCCAGATCACCGACATACACAAAGTCACGGGACTGGCCGCCATTGCCAAAGACATTAAATGAGCCATCCTCCTTTAACTTCTTGTAAATCATCGGGATTAGTGCCCCGCTCTCCGGGTACTGCCAGGGTCCATATATATTGAAGAATCGGAAGACAAGATAGTCCAATCCATAGAGCTCCTGGTAGACACGCAGGTAATGTTCAGTCGCATATTTGGCGACAGCGTAGGGTGTCTTCGGGGTTGCGGGGTGCTTCTCGTCAACCGGATTGTAGTTCACTTCACCAACAAGCGATGAAGCTGAAGAGAAGATGATCTTCTTGACACCATGCTCCCTCGCGGCATCCATGATATTCAGGGATCCTTCGATATTGATCCTCGCATTCAGTTTTGGTTTTTCGACTGACACCGGCAGCGGGCTTGCCGCAAGATGCACGACCATATCTGATCCCTTCACCACATGCTCCACCTGATCATACTCAAGCAGATCCGCAGGAACGAACTCGGCATTGAGATGAGGCGACTCCCTTATATCTGAGGTGACTACCTCGATACCCGCCTTCTGTAATGCATTTGCCACGTTGATACCAACAAAACCCGATGCGCCAAATACTGCAACCTTCATTATAAAAACTCCCTAAATATCTATATTCTCATTATACAATAATTATTTTAAGACATCTTTTGTGCAATGACAGTAATTCCTGCTTCTTCTATTTTCATTCTCTCAATTCTAAGATCGGCCTCATTGCACCATTTTTGTATCTCTTCCTCAGTATGCCTATGACAGTTCATTGGTCGATACCAATCAAAATTACAATGATTCATTTCATCAAGTGATAATTCAGGTCTAAAATATGCCTTCATGAAAAACCAGTAAAAGAAACGCTGTAAATCATATGATCCAGATGGAATACCAAGAATAGGTATATTTTCAGAGACCTGAAGAGTTGCATTTAATTTTCCTAATTCTCCCCCCAGCATGGAGATTGGAAGAAGTGCATCCCATGCTTCAGCATCACTAAGTCCACTGAGTTGATCTCTTATATAATCATCAGAGAACTCCCGTATTGGCGCTTTTTTTCTGTAAACATAAAAGAGGAAGTAACTATCGTTTTTAAGAAGAGTTGCCAAGTATTTCAAAGTTTCCTCTGTTGTATCAGTATGATGTAAAACACCTTCTGAGAAGATTAAGTCAAACTCCGGTCTAGTAAACGGAAGATTATTTAAATCTGCCTGAATAAATTCAGCACCAATGTTCTCCTCATTAAACCGATCTTGAGCAACATCAACCGCATCAGATATATCAACACCTAAATACTTAACTTTTTCAAGGTACTTTCCAAATAAGAGTAATGAAGAAACACCGCTACCACACCCCGCATCTAGTATTTTAGCGTCTTTAAAACAATACTTTTTTATTGAATCCTCTTTACCACTTAGATACCTTTCAATCAACCAGTTCTTTGCTGCTGCCTTAACAGATTCAGATTCATATGTATCCCTTTTTTTCCATTTGAATCCAAAGGCTTTTTCAGTCTGAGTTTGATTTTTCGAAAGAATCGACTGTTGGCGAAGAATCCCTCTATGTTTAGTATAAACAATACCATTTAATTCAATATCATCACCATCAGCCAGACTATCTGCTCCAAACAAAGAGTAGTAAAACATTTTTTAAATCACCAACATAATCTGTTCGAAAATTGATCAAAATTATCTATTTGAAACTGTAATTTCATGTATTACTCCTTGTATCCTTTCAATAAAGAACTAATGCTTTTGACAACAAACCCCTGATCCTCATCTGTCAGTTCATGGTGGAGTGGGAGGGTCAGGAGATTCTTAAAGACGGATACCGAGTTCTGTAGATCTCCGGATCTTCGCACATCTGCATAACTTGGTTCCTGATGAAGAGCATACGTTCCAATCTGTGTTTCAATGCCCTTCTCCCCGAGATCCTGTTTCAACCTATCCCTGATACCATCTTCTTCGAGATAGATGCAGTATGACTGGAATACATGTCGTGTTCCGGGCGATACAAATGGAGGTACGACACCCTCAATCTCTTTCAGAAGATCAGTATATAGTCCGGCTCTTCTGATACGATCCGCTAGAATGCCAGGTAGCTTCTTCAGCTGTTCTATTCCTATCGCTGCCAGGAT
>NZ_JARVGN010000298.1 GCF_029762515.1 Methanocalculus sp.
CTGTTCTGATATCGGTGTATCTCCTCTTTCACGCACTCATCGGGATGGGTGATGTACGGCTCTTCACTCTTGCCTGTGTGGGGGCCCTTGCTGTCACTATTGTCGTCAACCGATATGCACGGCTCATCCCCGGAGTCGGTATAGGGGCGCCGTTCTTCCTGCCGCCGCTTGCTGCTCTTATCTGCGGGATCCTGCTTGCAGGAGGATTTGGGCTGAGTGCCGCTATCATTGCCTATGTGAGCGGGACAATCGGGACGCTTCTTGGAGCAGATCTCCTAAATCTCAGGAAGATCGGATCCCTTGGGGTGCCAATTGTCTCTATCGGGGGTGCCGGGACGTTTGACGGGATCTTTCTGTCCGGGATTATCGCAGCGTTTTTGGCGTGATGGGGATTGGATGTGTAAAAGGTGTGAGAGTTGGTTTGGTGGATCGGGTCTGGAAGAAGAGAGGGGTGGAACCGGGCTTGCAGAATTTGAACGGGGTTTGGAGAGTGAGGTGGATGATGAACCTCTCACTGATGAGGAGATTGCCGAGATCCAAGAGGCTCTGGAAGAGGTTGACCGGGGTGGGTTCGTCACCCATGAAGAACTGAAACGGGATCTGGGGCTTGAATGAGTGGAATCACCGGGGTGATTTCGATTTTTTCTGGCTTATATTAATATGGCTTCCGATAATAGTATGTTGAAGAAGTATTGCGTATGACATCACTCTCCTCACAGGGTAATTCTTGTAGACATGATCTGGATGAGCGGGCGAGGGAACGGATTATCGGTGAGATCGCTCAAGTCTTCGCTTGCGACTTGGAACTCACTGCTGATGTTATTGTGGTGTATATTTTCGGCTCATTTCTGAAAAGCAATCGATTTAATGATATTGATATTGGGGTTCTGGTGTCTGGGGAGAGAAAACCCTATGATTACTTTAAATATGGTATGCGAATTGCCTCTGTTATAGAACAACGTATTTCTCCGCGGTGTGAGGTTGATCTTCGTCTTCTCAATGGTGCTCCCGTTCGTTTCCTCTATGAGGTGGTACGGAGCGGCCGACTTGTTTTTGCCCGTGATGAGGATGAACGTAGCTCATTCGAGGCAGATGTTCTGACACAGTATCTTGATCTGCTTCCGATGTTTGAGATGATGGATAAGGCGTGTATTTCACCGGTGAAAGGATGAGGATATATCATCATATTGATGAATTTAAGAATGCATTAGCTGACTGGAAACGCTATCGTTCCATATCTGAGGATCTATTTGTTTCAGATAGGGATACGAGAAACATGGTTATGCATGCGATGATGATCTCTATTCAATCTTCAATTGATATTGCGGCAGACATAATCGCCGATGGAAAATTGGAAAAGCCTGGTAGTTATCGGGAAGCTTTTGAAATTCTGGGGAAGCATTCGATTATATCAGAAAGGTCTGTTCAGGATCTCTCAGATCTGGCTGGTTTTCGGAATATCCTCGTTCATAGGTATGGTGATCTTGATATTGGGCAGGTCTATGCTATTCTTCAGCAGGATTACTGTGTACTTGATACATATCTTGGTGCAATACAACGCTATCTCCAAAAGATGGCTTAATCAACCCTTTTATCCTCAAAATATCTCTCTTCTGGTGGTTCTCTTTTGCTCATGCTTGGATGTGGATCCTATCATGCCACAATTTGCTAAGCGACTTTTCTGATTGATTTGAGGGTGGTTATTCACACCATCGATTCTGGAAAAGCCCATATGGTTCTGCTTAGGGTCATGTGAGCTCTTTATTTGCTTTTCTAGAAATTTTGCAATTTCTGTGTTTTCCGAGGTGTCGTCTGTGCCACTCACCTCTCATCACCATCTCTGTATAAACTCGTATATGGTTTATTGCGGATCGGCTGGATGGATTCATGAGTGTAGATTCTCTCTTGTTTCAAAGCAGTATTGTATTCCGCTGATCAATTGAATGACTTAAAATAGGGTTAAAAATCGTTATTTTGATCTAATGAAACCATTTCAGAGTTCCCAGAAGTGTTGTGAAAAGGGCAGAATAGGCATTATTCGAAAAAGATTCAAACAGAAAAGGAAAAGTAGTCCGGAGCAGATTCGAACTGCTGTCGGGGGATCCAGAGTCCCCCATGATTGACCGCTACACTACCGGACTATTGTGCCATAATATGTGATTCCTGATGATTAATGAACCTGACGGAAATCCCCGGTCTGGTGGAGTCTTCAGGGAGTTTTTCTTCAACAATAATCCCGTATCCCGCAGGAGATCACATATGGAATCTCTGCATGTGATATGGCGGGAATAAGACGAAAAAAGAAGAAAATAGCGAGAAAAAGCGATGAGGGTTAAATATTCTCCGCTCTCTGGCATCCCCGGCATGCTGCACAGACAATTTCCAGGGGCCGGATCAGTGTTCCCTCACCACAGAATGGCGGGATGTCGGCAACATCCCTCTTATAATAGATGTGCGGGACAAGCGAGATATGGGTGTATGCTCCAACCGGCACGCCGACTGCCTCTGCAATACACTGCTGGAGGCGTGCCAGTGCATACATATTTGCACCTGCTGCCGAGAGCATGTCATTTGAACGGAAGACGACCTTCATATCAAGGAGCCGTGCATCTCCTTCCTTCCGGATGACGCACTGGATCAGCTGGAGGCAGGGGCAGTCGTCCAGTGTTTCGTCAATTGCGGGGTTCCATGTGACGGCGACTGCCCGCCTGCTGACTGGCTCATTCTTTAGCTTCTCTATAATGTACCTGATCTGGTCGGCATGGATGTCGCCTTCCTTGAGTTTGAGTCCCTGCCCCCAGTCGAAGAGGCGTGAATGGTAGTCATATTCAAAGACGGCATCAGAGCCATTGATAAGGCCGTCTGCATAGCTCTCCAAAAACGCGTTTCTAAACCGTGAATGGGTACTTGCCATCGGCTCAGCTAGCGGATTCTCGACCCGGAGTGCAATCTCGTCGGTTTCAAGTGTTTCCTCGCTGTTCT
>NZ_JARVGN010000299.1 GCF_029762515.1 Methanocalculus sp.
TGATGTCCGGATCATGATGCCCTCAAAACCCGACCATTTCTTTGTTTATTGGGCAGGATACTCGTATATCGAACAACTCCTTGATGCAGGTGTCAGGGCATATACCTATGACAACGGGTTTATCCATGCCAAGACGATTGTCGTTGACGAGGCTGCAGCATCTGTCGGGAGTGCAAACTGGGATGTACGAAGCTTCCGGCTCAACTTTGAGACGAATGCCATCATGTACGATCATCAGATTGCAAAGGAACTCAAAGAGAAGTATCTTCTGGATCTCCATGTCTGTACCGAGCTGACACCTGATCGGTTTGCAGCCCTTCCTCTGAAGATCAAGATAAAAAAGTCGGTATCACGCCTCTTCTCTCCGCTCCTCTGAATCATCCTCCCCTTCTTTTTGTCTGGAATGGTTGGATGAAATTTTCGTGCAGTAGGATGATATCAGATTCGTTGTCCTGTGTTTCTGGTACCTGTAATGAATACCTGCCTGTTCAAAGGTATATGGTACAAAACTCCATGCTATGACTCCTGCAGTTGCACATCTTGCGATATATCCGCCTGATGAACCGATGACGTGGTTTTCTCTCCGGATGATCCCATCCAGAAACTCCTCGATGGTCTCTGCTGCAACAGCAGATACTACATTCCCTACATCGGAGAGGATATGGGCATCTGATCCACCGGTATACGGGATATCATGGCTTTTTGCATACATAATCGCCTTCTCATTGAGGCCATACATCATCCCCCCGCATATCACCTCGATTCCGTCAATATGATCCAGAACGCCGGGGAGCATCTCTTTCCCGACACATTTGAGGATCCCTCTGTTGATGCCATAGTATCCATATGGATGGGCAGCGATCCTGAGACAGTCATAGTCTGAAGCCACATCCAGACATTCCCTGACCGGCAGATTCTGAAGAAGGCCGGGTGTCTGCCGGTTCCGTTCAATGGTGAAATCATGGAAGAAATCTTCCATATCGCCTGCAGTATAGAAGTAAAAGAGGAGATGGGGTCCTTCATGTGTCTCAAGTTCAATCCCCGGAATAATAAGGATGGCAGGATTCTTTGCGATTGCATCGATTGATCCGCTTATCTCATTATGATCGGTGATTGCAACACCAATCTTCTCTCTCTCCGCATACCGGATCAGATCAGGTATCTTTGTCCTGCCATCAGAATGGGTTGTATGCAGGTGCATATCAACGGGATAGTATCCATCAGCCCGCAGTGCTACAATATCTGGCGGGCAGTAGCAGATACCTCCTTTATCTCTTGGCATAAACCTTATCCTCGGGATATATGCTCTCTGTTCTAGAAATAACCTCGTTATCCTGCATACTCCTTCAGAAACCGTTTAGCCAGATCATATGCCTCTCTCACCTGCCCGGGCTCCACCTTCGGCACCCCGCAGGCGACGAGATGAATCGTCTCAGTGTGTAGAGTGATCTTTGTTGCATCCGAGTCGCGATAGGGGTATATGGCGACGATATCTTCTGCATCAGCCAGAATAACCTGGTTGCTCTTTAAGATGACCGGATTCTTCATACCGATTCCAGGAAATTCCTCTCCATCCACGGCAAACCGCATGGTCAGATCACCGTTTAAGCGATCGGCATCGAATGCAGCAAGGGGGATCCCTGATCGGATTGATGCCAGGTTATAGGCATCAACTGCGCAATTGATGGTGGGGAGCGGCTTTCCTGCAAGCACCCTCCGCACGAGGGCTTCAGATGCGGGACGGGTCTTTGTCGGGTCAACGCCGACACTCCAGAAGAAGTCGCGGTATGCCCTGAAGAGCGGCTCGTCCCTGATACCATCCAGCGTATACCGGTCTTGTATCCATCTGATGATCTCATCTGCACGGGCTTTTTGCCGCGAGCTATCCACCTCAATGGTGAGAGATCCGATATCACCTTCCGCAATGAAGAGTCCGGGGAAGGCGGTGAGGATATCCGTCTGCATCTCCATGACCGGTACTTTTCCGACTAAAATGATAAAGTGTTTCCTCAGTTACAGTCCCCTTTTTGCCCCATCACCCTGCATCTTTTCCTTTCTGTGGCATTCCTTCTTCCGGATCACGGGGAGATTAATACTTTCATCGTATGGAAGAACGGACGCCCTTCTTTTGCCAGTGTTCGGAGGATATAGATCGGCCTGAGGTAAAATTCACGGTACGCCCTCCTCTGGATGCTCCGGATCTCATCAAGCGTAAGGCTCATCGTCTCCACAATTGGTGAGAAGAGATCGAACCTCGACCAGTCCTCCCCAAACCCGCCGGATTCCTGTACGTTTCTATAGTATTCCGTTCCGGGATAGGGCGTTGCGACTGAGAAAAGGGCATAGCTTGCCCGTATGTTCTTCACCAGTGAAACGCTCTTCTTCGCTGTCTCTTTCGTTTCTCCAGGCAGCCCGATTGCAATTGACGCTATCGTTCTCATCCCTATATCATATGCAGTCTCAAATACGGTCATGATCTGTTCAATCCTGGTTCCTTTCCGGATAATGTCCAGAATTTCCTGTTCCCCCGACTCCACCCCGATGAAGAGGGTCTCGCATCCAGCCTTCTTCATCAGCCTGATAAGATCAGAATCGATCCGGTCAACACGGGCAGTACAACCCCACTCGATATCAAGATCCTGCTCAATTAGCAGGTTGCAGAACTCTTCCACCCAACCGGGTATCAGAGTGAAGGTGTCGTCCATGAATGCGATCATCGAGATCCCAAGTGTCTCCTGAATATGGCGGATTTCATTCACGACATTTTGAGGAGAGCGTTTGCGTATTCTTTTACCGTGAAGTGCGGATGATGCGCAGAACGAGCATTGCATTGGACAACCCCTGCTACAGATCATGGTTGCAATCGGCATATTGACATCGAAGATCCGGTAGTTCTCTTTGGGAAGGAGATGGCGGGCGGGATAGGGCAATGCATTCAGATCCTGGATACGGGGTCTGTCCCCATTTTCGATAATCT
>NZ_JARVGN010000029.1 GCF_029762515.1 Methanocalculus sp.
AACGCTCGCAGGAGGTGCAGTAGCTCTGGTTGATGATCTCGGAGTAGACATAGCCACGGTCGATCAGGCGGTTGATGATCGACTGAGTCCGTTCATGGTTGGTTTTGTTGTCGGTCATCCCGAAATGGTCGAAGATGACACCCATCCGTTCGAAGGTCTCTTTGAAATGATCATGGTATTTTTCCGAGAGCGCCCGCGGGGTGGTGCCCGCCTCTTCTGCAGATACGACAATCGGAGTTCCGTGATTGTCTGAACCGCAGACAAAGAGAACCTCCTCACCTGCACGCCTGAGATGCCTGACATAGCAGTCGGCGGGCACATAGGTCCGCAGGTGCCCGATATGGCATAATCCATTGGTATAGGGAAGTCCGCATGTAACCAGTTTCGGTGTACCACTCATCAATATGCTTTTTGCGCTGGATCGTATAAAATACAGGGTATACTATGGCGAAGCGATTGGCAATACCGGTACGGAGCCTTGGATCCGAGGTCGATACTCCTTCAGTCACCGATCTCAGCGAATGGGCAAAAGCCCGCGCAGGTCAGAGCGGCGATCTGGTCACCTATCACCTGATGAAGACGCTTGAAGCGCAGAAGGGGGTGCATACCCCGGCTGCCGGCGGCTGGTTCTACCATGAGCGGGCGAGGACAGCGTCTCTTCCCGATGCACCCGCAGATGATGTGATGGATGATATCCAGGCGGTGCAGAGTGTACGGAAGAACTGCTGGTGGTCGCTCCCCTCTGCCGCTTCACAGTTTGTTGATCCTGATGAGGATCAGATCCTCTTCTTCAGGCAGTTCCTCAGGATGATGCGGGATGCCGGAGTCTTTGGGCATGTTATACTGCTGAAAGAGGATCCAAAGCCGCTTGAGCTCGAACTCGTCTCCGGCCGGCGGATCTTCTGGCACCTGCTGAACCCGACTGAACGGGCACTTGAGAAAGTGCTGGAAGTGCAGCGGGATATTGCCATTGCACCGGCAGATCTGCCGCTGCTTTCCGATCTCATGGGCTCCTACACGGTCAGGAAGATCATCGTGATGGAAGGGGGCGAGGCCGATCTCCGGGCTGCGAAGGAACTTGTGGATCTTGATAACATCATGACCGGGGGCTATGCCCCCGCCAAAAAGCCCTCATACTGGGACGAGCTTGTAGAAGGATCGTTTATTCTGCGCTAGAGTGTGTGTTTTGTGCTTCTGCCACCTGAACGAACCTATTGAAGTGGGAGGTTGTCCCAAGGATCCGGAAGGAGAGTTTGTCCCGGAAAGTGAAGGGGAAGGTGCCACCGGAAGCATTCGGGTGTCCGCCGCCCCCAAATTCTGCTGCGATGAGGTGTGAGATGGGCGGGGCTGATCTCAGGGAGAAGCGGCCGTTCTCTGAGATGATCACCTCGATATCTGTTTTATATTCTTCCCTGATGGCAGCTGCCGTCTCGCTTGGGTAGTTGATGAGGGGGGCAAAGGCGATTGTGTATCGTCCTTTTCGGATCTTCATCCTCCTGATGCTCGTCCTGATGGCCTGGGTGCGTTCACGGTCAATCTCCGCATAGGTCTCCTCGATCCAGTCATCGGTGAAGATCCCCTGCTCCAATCGGTTCCTGAGTGGCCTGAGGTTTTTATTGATGGATCCGATCTGGCCGAGGATTGCAGATCGCGGGTCCCGGTGGGTCCAGAGATCATAGTCACAGACGACAGTTGCAATCTCAACGGCAACGGGGTCATCAGGTGCGAGTGCCCGTGCCACGAGCCCGCACCCGCAGGTGGAGGTATCGACTGTGAGTTCTTCTGTATACTGCTCGATCTGCCGGATCTGATCAGGCTTCCACCGGTGGTGATCACGCCAGATGATCCGCCAACCCGATGCCTTTGCCCGCCGTGCAGCTTCATCGACGCCGTTCTGGTATCCGACATCCGAGATGGAGAGGATATCGCCCTTGCCGGGGACGTTTGCTATTGAATTGAGGTTCTTTGTGAACCTGCCGACCGATGAGAAGACGGTGAAGACCTCGTCGTGCCCATAGACCCGCCTGTGGATCGCATCTGCCCCGGCGGCATCAAGATCGTTATGGGTCAGGTGGACAATGCCGGCGGTCCGCCCCCGCACCAGCTCCTCTAACGTCGGCCCCTGCTTCTTCTCTGTTTTTTTGGGGCCGAAGAGCGAACGGATGCGATGAAGGATGCCGGCGCCGGTGGAGCTGCCGGAACTGCCGGGATTGCCGGTGCCGGAGGACGAACTCATGGTGATATGTCTGTTCTTCAGGCGTGATAAATGGGGGCGGTGGAAGGGGGAGGGGGGAGGAGAGGGAGAGAGAAGGACGTTATTGGACGGGCGAATGCAGGGCAAAAGCGGATGTATTAAATAGAGATCTGGCATATATTGTAATCCCAAAGCCTCAGTAGCTCAGACTGGGAGAGCGCCAGACTGAAGATCTGGTTGTCCCCGGTTCAAATCCGGGCTGGGGCATGGTTTTTCTTTTATGTTTTCTTTCTCGGTTTAGCCTTTCATCCTGTTTGCTATGTTTGTTTCGCCAGCGTGACAGGGATGTTAGTTGCAAGGGCATGCATGAGAACTGCCATCATGAGTATTGATGGGATACAATTCGGTACTCTACCCGATCCGATAACGATTAAGTAGTTCAAAACGTTTTTAGCTTCAGGAAAGAGAAGAAAGAACTGAGCAGGATATCATGAAGAGCTTTATTGACAAAGTCATGCATCGGAACCAGAAGAAGAGAAGATCATTCTCGCTAAAGATTGAGATGCAAAATGCAGCAGCATTGACAGATGAAGTTATTTCTGAAGCAATGACTGAACTTGCACAGATGATCAGACGCGGTGAAGTCAACCTTGATACCGAGGGGAAAGTGAGATACATCCTCGGGGACGTCGTTTTAGAGGGCCGGATGGATATTGTTACGGAATGAGACGATCCGATATCACGTGTAAGATGGGGAGCAGATCAGATCCGTGTGTGCCACATGACCAGATCCAGATTTTATACAGCGGCTGCTGCAAAGATATCCCCATTTTAAACTGTGTGAACGCACAGATCTCCGGATCTGCCACTCTATTACAATCCTAACTTGTTAAGAGCCTTAATTAAATATACAGGGAATTACTGATGCTATCGAGTGCTGACAATTCAGAGTCGAGAGGGTTCTTGTTACGGAGATGCATTTCAACCGGTTCAAATCTTCCATTCAGGAGGAGGAATCTTAACTGTTGAGCCAGGAGAGCGTGAATATCTCCCCCTGCTCTCCAGAGCTTGTTAACCCGTGTCTGATTAACCACACATTTGCTCCATTCTGGATAAAGGCTACTTCCCAGATATCGATCATGGTCAAGGGTGAAAAATATTATGTATAATAAATAGCTGTCGAATGTCAGTTATGAATTCATTTTAGGTTAAAAGTTCAAATCGGATCTTTTATTACATCCAGATGGGAGAATAATTTAATGTTTTCTGTGTTAAAAGATCAAATAAAAAAAGGAGATCAAATAAACTTTTTTTTTATTGATGGGAGTACATTATCCGGCCACATTGATACGATCTCAGATAATTATCTTCTTCTGAATACAGAAAACGGAAAAACAACAATCACAAAAAATGAGGTTGAGAGAAATATTGGCCGATGGACGATTATTGGAAATATCAACTCCCCTACGTCAGGTCTATCCCATAAAGGAGATCTAGAAGCTAAAATTTCAGATTCCCCAGATCATACCGTTGATAGTTTTTTAGGAGATTTTGAGACCGAAATTAAAAATACAAAAGTATCCATCTTTGATCCTATCTATTCTTCACCATTTCCAAGAGGGTCTAATAACAGACAAAATGAAAACTGGAATCGAATTAATAACGGGTTTCAACATGCAAAGAAAAGCAATCAGCTTGGATCTATTTCGGGTTTGATTAAAAAATTAGATTTATTAGCAGGAGAGAATCCAAAATTATCAGTAATCCCTTATAATTCAGGTTGTTTCTCCTATTTTCTTAGAGATTACGATGCAGCAATAGCATATTTTAGTACTGCATTTAATATTGAAAAAAATCCAAAATACCTTCATAATCTCCTTGTTAGTTCACTTGAAAAGCATGATTATTCGACAGGAATCAAATGCCTTTACGAGATATTCTCTGAAAAACTTCCTTGGGAAATGGACGACGAATGGCACCTTTATATCTTCCTTACTTATGAGACGAATTCATATAAACAATTCTTAGAATCATTTCAAAAAATTATCATTAAAATCTCAAGTAGAAAAATTTCAGTCAGTTCAACTCAATCATCACTTTTATTCAAGACAATTGTTCTGTTGTTAAAGAAAAACAAACAATTAACCGAAGCATTGGCTGTAATTGATTTATTTAAAGATGGTAGTGATCTTAGCTCAAAAACACTTAATTTGATGGAAATTAGTTTCAAGTCGACTGTACAGCAAAAAACCCAAGAAAATTTATCTGTAAATCAGAAAGAGGAAGAGAAACTAGAGATTATTCATGAAAAAAACGAGAGCCTGGATATTGAGGAAGAAATATCCTTATTGAAAAACGGGAAGTCAATACCCGTTCGTGGTAGAATATACTCCTATAAGTCCGACCGTAATTATGGTTTTATTGCCGACGATGAAGGAGTTGAATACTTTTTCCATCGAAGTGCAATTATTGATAATTCCGTTTTATTTCAATTATCAAATGTTACTTGGAGCGACGAAATCAGCATCGATGTAATATTTGAGAAAACCAATGGACCCAGGGGACCAATCGCAATAGAGATCACCTCTTTAAAAACTAATGATGAACTTTTAACAATTGCTAACGAATTTGCCAACAATGGGGATTATGTGGCCGCCATCTCAAATATTAAACAAATCCTTTTTGTGGATTCAAAGAATTCTAAAGCTCGCGAATTGTTCATTCTATGGAGAAAATATCTTCGATTTCCAAATCTTCCGTTAGGTGATAATTCATTTGCTAAAGCGATCAGGGCACAAATTGCGGAGAAAGATATCAGAAAGGCCGAATATCTTTTTTTAGATGCAATTCAAGAAAAAGATAACCTTGATAATGCAGTTATTGAATTAGCTACATTATATTGCGATGAAAACCGAAATGAGGAAGCCATCCAATTACTTAAAAAACACATTAAAAGAATTAAAAGTCCTCGTCATGCTGAAGAATTATTAGCAGTAATCTATCGGCGAACAGAACAATATGATTCATTAATTACATTACTAGAAAATCATTATAATAAAGCGCAAAGTAACATAGAAAAAGGACAGATCCTTTTACAGATGGGTAATTCATATTTACACTTGAATAACTACGAAGAAGCTGATAAAACTTTTATCCGTGTTTTAGACATATTACCGGACAATTTAAGCGCTAGAAGAAATCGAGCGATTTGCCTTTATAAACAGAATAAATTCAATGAAGCTGAAGCCATTTTAAGTAAAATATTGGAGAAGACTTATGATGCATCTGCAGTGGATTTAAAAAATGCAATATCGGATGCAAGAAAAACTGGTCAATCCAGCAGTCAATTGGAAGAGATAATTACGGTTACCGTAAGTTCAGACTATTCAAACGAAGAAACCACGGAGTTTACAAAATATTTATTAGAGAATTTTGATATTTCTGGGATATTTCCAAATAGGATGCTTTCTGACACATCTGGAAAAAATACATATTCTGCATCTGAAAAGGAAGCCCTCATTGATATCCAGATAATTGAAAAAACGATTAGATCAATAAAAGCAACAAATTCAAGAGAAATAGCAAATTATTATCTAGCGGCTGCTTGGATTTGTTCAAAAAAGGTTGACGATCGAAATAAGTTTTATGAATATTTAGCAAAGGCATTTACATATAGCGGTGACTCTGCTGTTCAGGATAATCGATCAATAGATGCAATAAAATCGTGGTATTGCGAGGCTTTGATCGCATTTGATAATATCCGACAAAACGTCTCAATTGAAAACATTGCTCTTGACAACGTGTGTAAATTCATATATTCTACACTGGGGAAAAAGCATATCCCCCTATCGAATACGCTACCACTAAATATTGTATTAGATGATATCTTCACGAAAAGTCCATCATACGATTTGATATTTGACGCAATTGGATATCTTATCTTCCGTAGTGAATTTGCTAGTAAAAAAATCCTCGGTCAAATATTTAATAAACCTAAATTCAGAGAAAAAGCAATTCAATTTCTAAAAAATAAAGGTGTGAATGCTCAATCATCTATAGAGGATCTGAATGAATTTGTTAGCATATGGAACGACTATCGTCGAAATTTGATTTCAACCAATAAAAAAATTAAAAATGATTTTCAATATTTTCAGGAGAAACAATTCAGCTTACACTGGTTGGAAGATATTTCGAATAAAATTCCAAAGATAATCGAAGAAGTCTACTTCAAGGAAGATATGGATCGACTTCACGATTTAAAGAATGTTATTGATAACTACAAGGATTTGTTCGACATTAAAACATTTGAAGAAAAGGAGCGCATTTTAATCCAAATAAGTAATAATTGTAAGAGTCTGATAAATGAGATTCAAGATAGCCCTACTCAAATCTCAATAATGGGGATTATTCCATTGGCTCAATATGTTAAATTAAATTCAGATAATGATCTCAATATGTTATATCAGACATCATCTGCAGGGATAACGGTAAGGCTTGCTGTTCCGTCGTATTTCCACCATAACCAGGATATTGAAATTCAGCTTGCTGTAGAAAACCAGATTGGCTGCAGTCCTGCCGATTCTATTGTATTAATCCCCGCAATTTATGATGATGATCTCTTCGGTTTTAATGAGAGGGATATGAAAATCCCCGGAACATTAAGAGGAGGTACACAAAAAATCGTAAAAATTCCCCTTTCACTTTCAGACAACGTAATCAACGCAAGAAATTTCTCATTTTCCGTGTATCTCCGATATAAATGCTACTCTGGTGAAATTAAGAATACACAACCCCGAGACATTAACATTCAGGTATATCCTGAAAATGAATTTCAAGAAATTAACAATCCATACTCTCAATATGCTGTCGGAACGATTGTAACAAATAAAAAGATGTTTTATGGGAGGAACGACTTAATTAAAAACATTTTCACTACAATCCAAAACTCCCGAGATCAAAGTAAATGCATTATTATATTTGGACAAAAACGCTCTGGGAAATCCTCCATATTATATCATCTCAAAATTCTCCTAAAAGACGATCCGTCATTAATTATTCTTGATTTAGGCAGTCTAGGCTCAATCATTGTCAATTCAGAAACTTTTGTATATAATTTATTTTGGAGCATTCTTCGAAAATTAAAAGATGCATTGGTTGATATCGAAGAATCAAATAACCTATCAAAAATAGTTTTGGCTTTTCCTACCGTTGAAGATTTTTTCGCACACCCTAGTCCAGAAATTAAATTCATGGAAATCTTTGATAATTTCAATAGAGTCAAGGAAAAAACGCCTGGCTGGAGTGGTAAACGGGTTGTTCTTTTAATTGACGAATTCTCGTATCTCTACAATGATATCGCAACGGGAAGAATTCCAAAAACCTTCATGAAATTATGGAAAGCACTTTTAGAGAGAAATTATTTCGGGGCCGTCCTTGTCGGTCAGGATGTGATGGAGAAATTCAAATCAGAATTCCCAAATGAATTTGGAGTAATTCAAGATGAGAGAGTCAGTTATCTAAGTGAGGAAGACTCCATAAAATTAATAGATGAACCAATTCAGATTAATGGGAAAACTGGACTTTCGCGCTATAAAGAAAAAGCAATCCATAAAATTATTGACTTAACTGCAGGCAATCCCTTTTTTATTCAAATTATATGTGATAAACTTGTCTTTTACATGAATCATACACATAAGAATTTCATTACTGAAGCGGACGTTGGGCAGGTAAAGCAAGATCTAATTGCTGGTGTAAATGCATTTGATCTAGCAACGTTTGACAATCTTATTAGTTCTGGAGACGAATCTCCAACAGCAATCAAACAAATTGACATTGTAAATGTATTGAGAGCCATCGCAACTAATAGCCAAAATGGTTTCTGTCAAAGAAGTGCAATTGATATTGTCACTGATACATCTATCGATGAAATACTGGATGAATTAGTTGAAAGAAATGTAATTGTTCGAAAAAAAAATAACCAATATGATATAAAAGTAAAGTTATTCAAAGAATGGTTGATTGCTCATCCATAGGGTGGAAAAATGGTACCTCTTAAGAATCCATTTGCATCAGTGGGAAAAATCGTATCTGGAGATTTTTTTATTGGCAGGAAAAAGCAATTTAAAGTAATTGATGAAAAAATTTTATATCCCGATACTCCAGGAAATCTTGCCATAATTGGTGAGCCTAGGATCGGCAAAAGCAGCCTAATATATCATAAAATTATTTCCCAAAAAAACGAACTAATCAAACAGAACATAATTCCAATATGGATTCCCATTGGGAAATTCAATGAAGGATCGACTTTTTTCAAGGAACTTGGAATTGAATTATATACAGAAATTATTGATAATAATCTTGAAGATAACAAAATCAAAAAGGCCGCAGAACTCCTTTTTTCAACGTGTATAACATCTCCAGATTATTTTTATAATTTGCAAAAATTTTTTAAAAGTGTGAGGAAATCTGGAATAAAATCTCTCTTCATTTTAGATGAATTCGACTATTCACGAAAATTTTTCAAAGGAGATGTCAGCGGATTCCACAATGTACGGGAATTGTGTTACAATCCCGATTATGGTGTTACATTTATCACAATTTCTCGGAGGAATCTCCATGAAATTGAAGAAAAAAGTGAAATTATATCAACTCTTAATGATGTGTTTTCAAAATATTACCTAGGAATGTACGATGGTGATGACCTAGAAGAATACTACATGAAATTCAAATATGCGGGAATTGAAATTACTAAAAGTGAGGTAGATAATATCAACAAGTACTGTGGGAATCATCCCTATCTTCTCGCACTTATTGGAGATGAAATTTTCAAAAATTATCCTGATACCCATCGTGTTGATTTGATAAATTCAATCTCAGAAGTTCAATGCTCATTTGAAGATTATTACAAAAGTATCATTCATCTTCATCAAGATGATGCGACATTAAATAAATTACTTCAAATTTTATTTGGTCCTGTTATTGATGTAACCCAAGGTGATGTTGAACGTTTACTCAAGCAAGGCATAATCACACCTCATCCTAGTGGATTATATCACGGATACTCTGAACACTTTCAGGAATATCTCGCATTGATCAGTCGTGAAGTAGAATTCTGGCCCATTTGGTGTCAAACTGAAAAAGGTCTCCGTGAAATAATCACAACGCAATTAGAGAATAAACATGGGCTTAATTGGGTTGGAATTCTTGAAAATCAAAAACAATCTCTCAAGACAATGTTTGAGAATTGTCGTCAAAGGCAACAAAAAGAAAAAGCAAATTTCGGAATAAAAGCATCTGATAGAATATTAGATTTTACTTACCCGCATGACTTATTTGAGATTATTTTTTTCGAATGGACGCCAATTTTTAAAGATATTTTTTATAAAGATAAAAATTATTGGGCACAAAAAGTTGAACTACTCGCAAAAATACGAAATCCTCTTGCTCATAACAGATTTGACTGCGTCTCGGAATCGGAAAAAATTAATGCAGAAGGCTATTGCAAGGAAATATTGGAAAGAATTCGAGAATTTAAAACAAAAAACGCTTAAACCCAAGTTTGCCACTTTGGCTGTAATCTCTTTCTTGGGATATACGACAACCTCAATTCCAAGTTCTCTGTTATCTTCTGTAGCTCGGGATCTTCTCCTGTACGGACGGCAACCGATCTGATGCTTTTTGGCTTGAAATGGAACTCAATAAGGTGAATTGATATTAATGCCTGGCCTAAAAGGGGCGTAC
>NZ_JARVGN010000002.1 GCF_029762515.1 Methanocalculus sp.
CGATGCAGCCATCCTCATGGAGGATCAGGGGGTTGATATCAAATTCGGTGAATCCGGGGTGATCGAGGAAGAGATCAGCTGCTGCGGCAATCGCATTAACAAGCGCCTCCTCGTCGCGTGGAGGCTCATCACGGAATCCCCGTATCAGCTGATACCCTTTGATCTCCCGGATCATAGACCTGATCTCCTCTTTATCGAGAGGGAGGATCCTAATCGAAGTATCCCTGAGAAGTTCCACCAGCTTTCCGCCGAGCCCGAAGGTGATCGTCTTTCCAAATGCCGGATCGTTTGCTCCTCCAATCAGGATCTCGAGTCCCGGTGCCGCTTCCTCCTCGATCCGGACACCAATTATCCCGGCATCAGGCCGGAGATTCCCTGCCCTTTCGATCAGCCTGGCATATCCCTCTCTGAGTTCCCTTTCATCCTTGATTCCGAGTATGACACCACCAACATCGCTCTTATGGAGGATATCCGGGGACTCGATCTTCAGTACAACCGGATACCCGATCCTTTGGGCGATAGAAGACGCTTCGTCTTCGTCTCTCGCCAGCCCGTCCCGTGGCACCGGTATGCCGTATTTGGAGAGGATAGAATACGCATCCTGCCCGGATATATGCCTCACTGTCATAGCTACTCCGGAATAGGTCGGCAAGGCTTTATACCTTATCCCGGAGATGGCAGAATACGAATGTTTGTGGTGCTTGAGATCCTGATCCTTCTTCTTGTTGCAAAAGGTGCAGGAGAACTTGTTGAGCGGGCCGGATATCCCGCACTCGTCGGTGAGATCACAGCAGGTCTGATCCTTGGCCCCTCGCTTCTTGGGATCATCGAGCCAAACGAGGTGATCGGAGCCTTATCTGATCTCGGGCTGATCGTCCTCCTCTTCCTCTCTGGTATTGAGACCGATCTCAAGAATCTCGCTTCAGCAGAAAAAGCAGGGACATTAACAGCTCTTTTTGGTGTCGCTATCCCGTTCGCTTCAGGTTTCGGCCTCGGGTACCTCACCGGGATGGATATAATCACCTCTGTCTTCCTAGGGATCGCGCTTGCCATCACCTCAATCGGTATATCGGTTCGTACACTTGTTGATGAACATGCCCTCTCTTCACCGATTGGAAGCATCATCATTACAAGCGCCGTCATTGATGATCTGATTGGCATTCTCCTGCTTGCAACGCTCTCAGCCTTTGCCCTTGGCGGTGGTCTTGCCTCTGTTGCCGGCACTGCCATTCTGGCTCTCATCTTCCTCACCTTCATGGTGACCGGAGGCCGTCGTATCCTCGGGAGGTTATATGCAAAGGTGCGGCGGTATGCGTCTCATGAGACTGCGTATTCGGCAAGTCTCATCATCGCTTTTTCCTCTGCTGCCGTAAGCCATATTATCGGCCTCCATCTTGCTATCGGTGCCTTTTTTGCAGGTCTTGCACTGAGTGATCGGATTCGGCCTGATCGATCGATTGAGGGGAGTCTCTCGGATCTGGGACTTGGGTTTCTTATCACCATCTTCTTCGCATCAATCGGCCTTTCACTGACGCTCTCTGCTGAAACATTCCTTGATCCCCTTCTTCTTCCGCTGGTTCTGGTTGCATTCTCAGGAAAGATCATCGGCGGCTATATTGGATCCAGGCCATTTCTTCCAGACTCCGTAAGTGCTCTCATCGTCGGTATCGGACTCTGTCCGCGTGGAGAGGTGGCTCTTGTCGTTGCAACGATTGCGCTCTCTGCCGGAATCATCACCGCGGCTCTCTACACGACGGTGACGGTCATGGTGATAGCGACGGTGTTGATCGCTCCCCTCTTCTTCAGGATGGGATTCAAAGCTCTCCGGCGATCCGGAGATGCTGTATAATCCGGCAGATTTCAATCCTTCCCGCAACTCTGTTTTGAGAGTCGACGACAATGAGATCATCATGCCGGTTCCGCTGCATCAACTGCATCGCATTCAGGATAGAATCATCTTCATGAATTGTAATATGCTCCCTGCTCATCAGATCCCTTGCGGTTGCCCCCTCCTTCTTCAGGTGGCAGGTGATGCATCGTGCAGATCCTGATCCCCGTATCCCGACTGTCGGAAGGATGGATCCGATCAGATCAAGGGGTGTGATGACACCAAGGAACGTTCCCTCCGGTGCAGTTACCGGAATGTCCCCACACCCCTCAACCGAGCCTATTTGGATGAGATCGCGTATTGGAGTATCAGGTAAAATCGTTCGTGAGATCGGTGTCATGATCGATCGGACTTTATCTGTTCGATCGTCAACTGGTGGTGCCATCTGTATCAGTCCGGCAGATTGTACCTGATTGGAAAAAAAGGTTCGTATTGGTTATCTCCGCTTTGCAACAAAGAGGAGAACTCCAAGGAGCCCGACTGCTCCGATAACAGCAAACGGAAGGCTGCCTGATGGTGTGGGTGCCGGTGGCACGGGTTGCGGGGTGAGTGTTGCAGATACTGGTGTTGTCTGTCCTGCTGTCACTTCAAATGAACTCATCCAGTCACTGTATCCTGACATCTTCAGGGTGATTGAGTGGGTCCCCGCAGCGAGATCCGGTACCAGTACCGGAGAATAGCCGCGGAAGAGGTTGTCAACATACACTTCGGCGCCGGATGGCCCTGACATGACATTTGCCTTGCCGGTTGTTGCCGGAGCGGTCTGTGGTGTCAGTGTTCCGCTGACGTACTTGATCCCGCCGCCGGTGACCGAGATTGTTGTGGTGTAGTCATAGTACCCGGGCTTTCTCAGCATGAGCGAGTGGGTTCCAGTTGAAACCCCGATGATATCAAAGTAATCGTTTGGATAGGTGTTTCCCTGGTAGTTACCATCAAGGTAGATCGATGCACCCGAGGGGTACGACTGGACTGAAACCGAGCCGGTGGAAGGGGTGCTTGGCGAGAGTACTACATTCTTGGTTGTTGTCTGGCCGGAATAGATCTGCACTGTTTGTGTGGATTTCTGGTATCCTGAGAGCCTGAGTTCGAGGGTATGAGCCCCGACAACGAGATTACCGACAGTCATCGGTGCGTATCCACGGTAGGATCCGTCAACATAGACATCGGCCCCTGACGGGCTTGAGGTGATTGAGAGGTATCCGGTAGTCTGTGGGGTTGGTGAGAGGCTTGCATAGATATTCGTAGTCTGTCCTGAGTATGCAGTATAGACTGCTGACCAGGCATCATATCCGGGGTATTCCACCTGCACGCGGTGTGTCGTTCCCGCGGTAACCTGGGCTGTCACCGGAGTTGTTCCGATGTATCGCCCGTCAACCCTGACGGTTGCACCCCGCGGGCTGGAATCAATCGAGAAGTACCCGTCATAGACCGGCGTCGGTGTTGGTGCGATCGGCTCAAGTGTCACATGGACGTATTCGGTCTGTCCCGCTGAGGGTTGTGGTGCAGAGACCGTTTTTGCCTTGTACCCGGACTTTGAGACGATGATCGATCCGGGCGGTGTGCCGGTGGTATAGATCTTGATCTCAACCGGAGTTGTTCCTTCATAATGTCCATCCAGGTTCACGTCGGCTCCCGAAGGATCCGAGGTGACAGAGATGATCCCGACATCTCCCCCTATCTGGGCGGAGGCAGGAATCGCTGCACACAGCATTACAACGAATGCAGCCAGAATAATCGAACGTATCATCAGCATGGGATATCCCGATATACGAAACGAAATATGTACATATATAAGTATCGGATCTTTTTCCGGGATCAATTTATAAGAGATGGATGGCGTACATACATCCAATACGGACTATATCTTCCGGTTTTTCCAGATGTTGGGGCAGGTGATTGAAGAATGGATGAATATATCGAAATTGTGGAATTTGAGCTTGGAGGGGAGCACTATGCACTCGATATCCAGCTCGTCCGTGAGATCGTCGAGATGAAACCAATCACGGAGATTCCACGCACCCCCCCTTATATCAAGGGGATTATGAACCTGCGTGGTGAGATCACCACTATTCTCTCATTAAACCACCTCCTCTCCATCGCCGATCAGAGCGATGGTGAACGGAAGATAATCGTCCTCATTCCCGATGCCTCACAGGGTTCAAATGTCGGCATGATCGTCGATGATGTCCACTCGGTGATGCATGTTCCGGAATCTGATATCGATCTCTCCTGCGAGGGGTACGGTGACAGGGTGGCGGATTATCTTCGTGGCATTATAAAAATACCAAAAGAAGGCTATGAAGAAGAGACAGAACGCCTCCTCCTCTGGCTTGATATGAAGCGGCTTCTTGACAGCTTCTTCGCAGATGCCCAGCAGGTCTAGTGCCTTTTTGCAAACCCAATACAGAGTGCAGCTCCAATGAGTGCAAGAACCCATCCTGATGCTTCAGGTGTCGCTGGGATGGTTTCTGTAGGCTGGGGTGTCGGTGTCTCGATCTGCCTGAGCGTCCGTTCGATCGAGGTGGTGTCTCCGTTATAAATCACCACATTCATCCCAAACGGATAGTAGCCATCATGGGAGATGTCAACTGCATATCCTCCGACAGGAAGGGAGATACCAAGCGGCGTCTCTCCGGCATACTCGCCATCAATCTCAACCCGGGCTCCATATGGCTCAACCGTCACCTGGAGCGATCCCCGCTCTTCTGTTGCAAAAGATGCGGTGATCCCGCCGGTTCTGAGCGTCACCGGAATGATCTTGTATGACGCATCCCGGAGATTGCGACGGTCCACGGCCCGGTCGACCGCATACACGGTGTAGGTTCCGGCATCAAGACCGGTTCCGGCGGTATTCCATTTGTACTCCCATCTCCCTGACGAGGAGACTTTGGCGGTGGTAAACTGGCCATCGGCTGCCCTCAGTGAGGGGTTGTGCAGGGTAACTCCCGCGGAGTCAAGGTTTGGCCCGGTCACATAAAGGTAGATGGTTGTGGCTCCGGGGGCAGAACCAGCGAGCGTGATCGTCTCGCCGATCACCGCTTCAAGGGCGGCTCCGCCTGGTACGAGAAGGCCTGCGATCAGGATTATTGCGAGTAGAATCCGGTTCATATGATGATCTATGATGCTTCCCTGATAATGCAGTTTCCCTTCTCTCAGGAGGAACGAGTGCATCCGTACCATGGCCGATCAGATCTCCCCGGTTAGAGCGGAGCAGCCCTTCCCTGACGAGCGGGGCATTCTCCGGATCCATGAACCTGAGGAAAGCCCGCTGGATCGTTCTCTCCCTCTCCTTCGGGATATGCACCTTCTTCATCGTCTCTGGATCTATTCCTGTATGGTACATGGCCGTTGATCTGGTCATCGGTGTGGGGGTGAAGTCCTGCACCTGCTCGGGAGCAAGCCCGGTTCTTTTGATGTAGCAGGCCAGATCGATCATATCAGGAATGGTACATCCCGGGTGTGAGCTGATCCAGTAAGGGATCAGGTACTGCCTCTTCTTCTCTTCAGGCTGGTTCTCCTGAAAGACCCTTCTGAACTCTTCGAAAGCTGATATTCCGGGCTTGTTCATCAGTTCCAGAACATGCGGGCTTATATGCTCGGGTGCAACCTTCAGCTGGCCTGAGACATGGTGGTGGACAAGCTCCCTGATATACCCGGATCGATCGGCAAGCGCGAGATCGAACCGTACCCCGGAGCCACAGAAGACGTGTTTTATCCCCGGCATCTCCCGGAGCCGCTTAAGGAGTGATATCAGTGCGCCATGATCGGTTGAGAGGCTTTTGCAGTCCGGTCCGCAGGATCGGTCAGGACAGCCACCGGCAGTCTTCCAGAGGTTGCAGGAAAGGCCGTACATATTCGCAGACGGCCCTCCGACATCCTGGATCGTGCCCCGGAACGCTTTCATCCTGCTGATCCGATCCACCTCATTCGCAATCGAATCCTCGCTCCGGCTTGAGACTATTCTGCCCTGGTGATGGGCAAGTGCACAGAAGGAGCAGTCTCCAAAACAGCCACGGTGGCTGATGACCGAGAACCGGACCGGCTCAAGTGCAGGTATCGGCTCCCTGTACAGGGGATGGGCGGCGCGGGCAAACGGATGATCGTAGATGGCATCCAGCTCTGCTGTATCGGGGGGCATCGCCGGGGGATTCTGGATCACGACTGTCTTTGGATGTGGCTGGGCCACTGCATGCCCCCGGATCGGGTCCTGTTCGCGGGCATGGGCGGCAAATGCCTCTGCATACCGGACTGTACTCTCCCTCACCTCTGCATATCCCGGAAGAATCACGAAATCCTTCTGTTCGGAGATCTTCCATTCGGCAACCGGCATCGTCCAGCAGGTGCCTGGGATATCCCGGATGGATCGGATCGGATCCCCTGTACTCATCCGATCGGCGATCAGCCGCAGTGTCCGCTCACCCATTCCATAGACGAGCAGGTCCGCAGGGGCATCTGCCAGTATGGACTGCCTGACAGAATCAGACCAGAAATCATAGTGTGCAAACCGCCTGAGGCTCGCCTCGATCCCTCCGATCACAATCGCGGTGTTCCTGAAGAGTGACCTGAGCTTGTTCGTGTAGACGATCGTTGCTCGATCAGGCCGTTTCAATCTCCCCCCGGGCGAATAGGAGTCCTTCTGGCGGCGCTTTTTATTCGGGGTAAACGCATTCACCATCGAATCGACATTCCCGGCAGATACGGCAAAGAAGAGGCGTGGGGTGCCCAGTGCCAGAAAATCCTCGTCACTTTGCCAGTCCGGCTGCGGGATGATCCCGACGGTATATCCGGCAGACCAGAGATTACGGCCGAGGATCGCAGCGGCAAACGAGGGATGATCCACATATGCATCGCCTGAGACGATGATGATATCAAAGGAATCGATCCCGAGTTTCTCTTTCTCCCTCCCGCTGATGGGGAGGAATCGAGGCTCTTCAACAAGATTGCGGGTCATGTGAGGCAGGTATCCCTGGCCCGGCGGAGTGTAAGGATGAATGCCGATCCCTCCTCCTGCCTTCCGGCAATCCTGTCAGTTACCCGGATAGATCCACCGTACCGCTCAGCCAGTGTCATGCAGATATAGAGCCCTATTCCAAGCCCTTTCTTCTTTGATCCGATCCTCAGGTTCCTGGTAAAGAGCTGTTCCTTATCTGCATCTGAAATCCCAGGTCCGTTGTCCTCAATGGTGACAATCACCTCATCCTCTTCTTCCCGGACAGAAACCCCGATCATTGAGCCTGATCCTCCGTATTTCATCGCATTACTGAAGAGATTAAAGAAGATCCCGGAGAGGAGCTCATCTGCATAGACAACTGCACCCGATGGTGTAAACCGGATATCAACCCCTGCCGGCATCGCCCTTTGAATAACAGGATCGAGTGGGATCGGCTTCTGGCTTTCCTCTCCACCCTCGCGGATCGATCGGATCATCATGACATTACGATGGATCTCCGCTGCGGTGTCGAGTGCGGATCTGATGATACCTGTATATCTCTCCCTCTCCTTGTCATCCGCATCATTCAGGAGCTCAAGGCCTCCGCCGATGATCATATGGGCATTATTGACATCATGGACCAGAATATCAAGGAAGAGATGTGCCAGATCATTTGCCGTCTTCAGTTCATCCCGCATCATGCCTGATCGTATGGCACCGCCTATCTCTCTCCCGATACTCATCAGGAGAGACTGTTCATCAGTATCAAAACCCTCCCTTCCCTGGGAGATGAGGTTGATTGAACCGTGAACCGTCTCGTCAGAGATGAGCGGGATGATCCCAACAGCAGTCGGAAAGTTCGGATTAGTGACCTCCCTGATACCGATGATGCCCGATACCCGATCGTCATGGATCTCGCAGAAGATGGGCTCTCCCCTTTTATATACCGAAATATACGGTTCTTTTGTTGTGGGAAGGCAGATATGCACTCTACTTGCCGGGCGGCCGGGCAGACTCCCCCTGCTGACTGCAAGATGCGCTTCGCTTGTATCCGGGCGGTTTGTATAGATGGCAATGAGTGTATTCTCAAAGAGGGCATGAAGTTCGTCCGCTGCAACAGCGAGCGCATCCTCAATCTTCTCTTCGGTATGCATCGCGAGGATCACGGTGTTGGTCATCTGGAGGAGGCGGTACTGGGAAGCAACTTTTCGTTGTGCATCAATAAGGGGGGTGATATCTGTAATATTTGCCATGATCCGATTTCGTTCCCCGATCCTGATCGGTGTTAAGATCACCTCTGTCTTCCTCTCGATCCCTCCGGCAGCCGTATGTATCCACCCAAATTTTATGGGTCCCCGTTCCAGCTGGGCAAGCAGGATCGCCATCCGTGCAACAGAGGACTCTTCACCCGGTTGCATGGCAGGGGAGAGATCCGCTGGTGTTCTCCCGATCAGATTATCCGGGGCTATCCCGAAGAATTCCCCGGAGGCAGCATTTGCCCTTATAATCACCTCATCTTCCAGAATGAGGATACATTGCGGGGAGGATTCAAAGCACTCGTCGAGAAACAGATACTCCTGATCCCTGAATGAGGCATCCGCTTGAGAGCCACATTTTGGGCCTGCCTCATGGTACGCCGGATCAATCCTCTCTTTGTTAATAATGATTGAACTTCGTTCTTCTGGAGTAAAAACATTCTGGAGGCTCTCATCTCATTCTTCCCGGAAATACCCCCCGGATACAGCAGATGATGACAGGTGTAGAGGATACGGAGTAAAATACGGGAGATGATTTCACTCTCTTTTATGTCTTCATAAGAAAAGTGTCGGTTGGGAAGGTCTCCGAAATCTTCTCCTCGGTGATGTCTGTTATAATAGAGAGTATATATCGCATCTGCCCTTTGCTCGAGAAGATGGGTATCTTCTTTGTCCTGAGCATCCTCTGGTCTGATTCCCCGCCCCGTGAGAAGGTCTGGATCGCAAGAATGCTTTCCTGAAGTCTCTCAACCTCTGCGGTTGACCGTGCCCAGAAGGCAGCATACTCTTCAGGGAAGATCCGATCAGGCTTCTGCCCGACGAGAAATTCACGTGGAAATCCGATAAACTCTTCTGCCGCATGATTAAAGAAAACAAGGGTATTATCGTCCATCTCTTCAACTGCGACCATATCGGGGATATTCTCAACAATAGAGGTGAGAAACTCCTTCCACTGGCGGACTTGCTTGACAGCACGGTTTCTCTCGGTGACATTCCTGAATGAACCCCGGTATCCGAGGAGTACCGGACGATTCTCTGCATCATTGATGATGATCGGGTTTCCCGAGAGCTCGATTGCGATCGACTGGTTATCCGGCTTCATAAAGTTGCATTCAACAAGCGGCCATGCAGTCCGGGCAGATATGGATGGTTGTATCGTTCGGAGAAACCGCTTCTTCTCATCATCTTTCATAAAGTCCGTAAAACGGCAGCCTATCATCTCATCGGGGGAGAGGCCGCAGACCGTCTCTGCACGTGGGCTGATGTAGGTGATCGCCCCTTTCTCGTCGGCTGCCCAGATCACGTCACTGATATCGGAGACGAGTGTCCGAAACATCTCTTCACTCTGCCGCAGTTTCTCTTCTGCCCTGACCTGGTCGGTGATCTCTTCAAGGATGATCGTAATGCCGGGCCCCCCGTTATCAAAGACGGTCTGGATGATCTTCTGGCGGAAGAAATGCTCATCACCTCCTCTCATCAGCCGGATCACCTCACCTGATCCGATCTTTCTCCCGGGATCATTGATCTGGGCCATAAGGGCAGGGTGGGAGAAGATGGCAAGCCTGGTCTCTTCCAGGAGAAATCCGATTGTCTCCTCACGGGTGGTTCTGCAGAAGGAGAGGATCTGATCGTTAGCCTGGATGATCTGCCCTTCAGCATTCAGTATCATCACAAGGTCCGAGGAGCTGTTGAGCATCGCGTGTATCGGCACCCGCTGGGAGAGGAAGTAGACTTTTGCCTTCCCAAATGTCCGTTTATCAACCTGCCCTGCAACAAGGAGCATATCGAGGTACCGTGCAGCAGTATTGCGGTTGATGCCAAGGGATGAGGCGATCTCGCCGACGGACATTCCGCGCGGATTGCTCCTGAGGAGTTCGGTGATCCGGCTCATTTCGGCGGGGTACGATTGCATCATAGTAGGTATAGCCTGATCGGGATAAATGTATTTCGACATTGCCGTGCATCAAAATTAGCATCAATGCCGAGCATTGAGGGAAACATTTATATTCTAGAATGGCATTTGTAGTAATGGACAACCGTGAATCCCATGGATTCCGGTATCGCCCATCCATCCAGATGAAGGCGTGCGTCCTGCCCCGGGTGCAGCCGACCTCAAGAATTCAAAGGTTCAGACATTCATTCCATAGTGTCCGGCTACACACCTCTCAATCGATCACGATAGCGTCAATCGATCACTACCCGGACAGTCAGATGGTTGCACCGGGGCACGCCACCTTCAACACCAGTCACTATATCCTGTGCCGTGCGGGCATGTACATACCCCTCCTCCTTTTAATTTTTTCTTACAAAATGAGCGATATGCTGGAGATTCAGGCTCTTTCAGGAATCAATGGGAATGCCTGAAAAAAGGCGTGGGGATAGAAAATTTTCATAGGATTTTGTATTTTGTCGTCCTCTGGAGGAGAAGCCGTCCGATATCTGTTGAGATCCTCTCCATCGTCTTTGGATCAAGGTATCCTGCCTCTGATCCGCCCGCTTCAACCGAGACATCATCTGAGAACATCGTCCCGCCGAGATCGTCTCCACCTGATGCGAGAGCGATCTGTGTGAGCTTGATCCCGAATTTCCCCCAGGGAACCTGGATATGATCGAAGTTATCAAGGAAGAGCCGTGAAACGGCGATCATCAGGAGATCTTCCCTCCCGGTTGCGCCTGCGGGTGCGAGCCCCTTTTCATAGAGGGGGGTGTTCTGGTGAAGATACGACAGGGGCACAAGCTCGGTGAAACCCCCGGTCTCGTCCTGAATATCCCTGAGTATGCCGAGGTGTGTCATCCGATCTCCGGGTGATTCGGCAGATCCGTACATGATCGTTGATGTGCTTCTGATCCCGATGCCATGCGCCTCTTTGATGATCCCAATCCATGTTTCCGTATCCACTTTTGCCGGGCAGATCACCTTCCGGACATCATCGACCAGGATCTCAGCAGCAGTCCCCTGAAGGGTACCAAGTCCTGCATCCTTCAGCCGCTCGAGTGCCTCGCGGGTAGAAATTCCGCTTTTGTGAGCGATATAGGTGACCTCATCAGGGCTGGCTGTATGAATATCAATACCTGGAGCCTCATCGTGGACAGTTCTGATAATCTCTGCATAACTCTCCATCGTGTAATCCGGGTGAACCCCGGAGAGGAGGCATATCTCGGTGATATCCCGTGAGAGGGCGAGTTTCACCTTCTGGCGGATGCGATCCGGGTCATCAAAGAAGGCATCCGGATCGCTTTTTTTCCGCCCGAATGCACAGAATCCACAGAGGTTTTTGCAGATATTGGTGATGTGGATATTCTGGTTCCTGACATAGGTGACGGCATCGCCGACCTTCTCCTCCCTGAGTTCATCTGCGGCGCAGCAGATGGAGAAGATATCTCTTCCTGTTGCATTCAGCAGATGGAGCCCTTCGTCATGGGTGAGGCGGTGGCCGCCGAGGCAGTCTTCAATCAGTTGCTTCGTCTGAATCATGGTTTTGCCCTTTAGTTCTTCTCTCTCCGCCTTGAGGCGATCAATTCCTGGATAATAATAATGGCGATAATAAGGATTGCAAATTCAACAATATGGAGTGGGAGATAGCCAACCAGCGGAATGGCAAAGAGGGCCTTGCCGATGATCCACTCATCCTGAACCGGTTCGATTCTGCCGATACCGGGATGTGTTGTAACCTGATCGATCACCGGGTTGTTGTCACCTTTTGTGATGATGCCGCCATGCGGATTCTGAAATGCAAGTTCATTTTCTGCGACCTCTGCATCGATCCTGACCAGAGCACGGTGGATGATCGGGTGGATACTGTCATCGCCATTTGGCCTGAAGATGATCACATCGCCCGGATGCCCAAATGAGCGATGCCCGGATGCCACGCCCTCTTCTGAAGTGATCAGAGCTCCAAACCGGTCTGGTGCAGCAACGAAGACGAGATCGCCGATCTGCATCTCGGGGAGCATACTCCCGGATTCTACAGCCACAACCGCAGGCCACGTTCCGGATGCCAGAAAGAGGATGAGTGCCACACCTCCGACAACACATGCAACCCAGAGGAGATCACGGGCAAGTGAAACCGCCGGATGATCGCTCTCTCTGAACCGGCTGATGAGGGACTTCTCCTCGGGCTCTTGTCTTTGGGCCCTCTTCGATAGAGTCATCTGTGTTTACTGTATGTTACGGCTCGTTCTTGATGCTTTCTCATTGGATGAGAAGAACCACTATTTCGATTATTTTCTATGAGGGGAACTATTTTATCAGCTTCCTCAACAGACATGTACTGATACGTCTATGCCCTGTACAATTATTGTTGGTGGCTTTTTTGGCGATGAAGGGAAAGGCAAGATCGTTGCCCACATCGCCCATCAGGATCACCCGACTATCATCTCCCGTGGTGGTGTCGGACCAAATGCCGGCCACACCGTTTTAGTGGGAGAGAAGGAATATGGTGTCCGGATGGTTCCATCCGGCTTTGTCTATGAAAAAGCCGATCTCTGTATCGGGTCTGGTGTCCTTGTTGATCCCAGAGTCTTTCTCCGTGAGGTGGATCTGGTCGGGGCATCCGGCAGGATCTATATCGATGGACGCTGCGGGGTCATCGAAGAGGAGCATATTACCCGCGACAGGGAGAGCGAGCATCTCTCAAAGAAGATCGGGAGCACCGGATCCGGGTGTGGGCCGGCAAATTCCGACCGCGTGCTCAGGATTTCCCGGCAGGCAAAAGACCTCCCGGAACTCGCTCCCTATATCGTCGATGTTGCAGAGAAGGTGAATGTCGCAATTAAGAACGGCGAAAACGTGATCCTCGAAGGTACCCAGGGTTTTGGGATCTCCCTCTACTTTGGAACCTACCCGTATGTCACAAGCAAGGATACCTCTGCATCCCAGATTGCAGCGGATTGCGGCGTCGGGCCGACACAGATTGATGATGTGATCGTCGTCTTCAAGGCATTCCCGACACGGGTCGGCGAAGGACCCTTCTCAACCGAGATGAGCCTTGACAAATCCCATGAGATGGGTATTATTGAGTATGGGACTGTCACCCACAGGGAGCGGCGGATCGGTAACTGGGATGGCCAGATGGCAAGGTATTCTGCCATGATCAATGGCTGCACCCAGGTTGCGATCACCGGTATTGACAGGGTTGATCCTGCCTGTTATGGAGCGACCAGGTACGATCAGCTCACCGAGACCGCAAAGGTTTTCATCCGGCAGGTAGAGGAAGATGTTGGATGCCCTGTGACTATCATCTCAACCGGGCCTGAACTTTCACAAATTATAGATCTGAGGACGAAGCGATGAAACGATGGCTGATGGATATTCTCTGCTGCCCTGTATGCAAAGGCGATATTATCCTCACAGTGACCGAGGAGAATGAAGAAGAGATCCTCGAAGGAAGCCTCAGGTGTGATGCCTGCCACCTTGACTATCCGATACATGAGGGAATTCCAAACCTGCTCCCTCCTGAGTCGGCAACAGATTAGGAGTCTTTGATCGAATGACTGTCGTTGATGTGCATCTGAACCGCCGGGGGGTTAATACCATCGAACTCTCCGCACGTGAGGCCCCGGTGGATGCAGGGAGCGACCTGTCCATTCGATTGAAAAACTATGGCTCTCCAACCCATGCCACAATAAGGACACAGAACGGGCATGGCTTCACAGATTTTCTCCATGAAAATCTCTATGTGGATGGTGATATTGATTACAGTATACCGATACGGGATTCTTCGGGGGACGGGATATTTGATCTCGAATTCATCACCGGATATGGCGCCAGAACAACCCGGATGAAGGTTGTGGTGAGCAAGGCATGCCCGGTTTGTATTCCTGAAGATGATGTGGAGGTGATGGAAGAGGAGCAGGTAAGAAGGAAGATGCCTCATATGCTTACCCTGATACCCTGTATCATTGCCTGCATCACCTACCTCGTCTGGCTCTCCTTCCGCGGTTCCACGCTTGCACCGGTTGATGCATTCGTCACCGTCTTTATCGTACTCCTTCTCCTGATTGGAGTCGTTACTGCATGCCGCTCTCCGGAACCATCCTGGTAGCGGCCCTTCTTATTGACCGGTGTATCGGGGATCCGCATACCCCGTACCATCCGGTTGCCCTCCTTGGACGGTTTATCGGATGGTGGGGACGGCCGTCCGAATACCGGCGAAGTTTCCACCGCATCGCCGGCTGCATCTTCTGGCTCCTGACCGTCATCCTCTTCATGCTCCCGTTCCTTCTCTTTGATCAGCTGGTGAGGGGATATGAAATATGGTGGCTCTACCTGCTCGCGGCACCGTTTCTCCTGAAGAGTACCTTCGCATGGAGATCCCTCGAAGAACATGCGTTCTCGGTGGAAGAAGGGCTCAGGGCAGATCCCGATGCCGGGAGATCCGCCGTCTCGATGATGGTCTCCCGGAAGACAGCCACACTCACCGACGAGCAGGTCCGATCCGCAGCATATGAATCGGTCGCCGAGAATCTTGTTGATTCGATCATCGCCCCTCTCTTTTGGTTTGCAGTTCTTGGCCTCCCCGGAGCCGCAATGTACCGGGCAGCCAACACGATGGATGCGATGCTCGGGTACCGGGATGAGCGGGAGGCGCTTGGCTGGTTCTCTGCCCGTGCAGATGACGTGCTCTCCTATATCCCTGCACGGATTGCCGGTTGCCTTCTTCTGGTATGGTTTGCGCTCCGGGGACGGGGGAGAACTGCTCTCTCTATTCTCCGACGGGATGCAAAGAAGAGGCCGGGTTTCAATGGTGGCATTCCGATGGCGCTCATTGCGGGCGGATGCGGGATTGTATTTGATAAGCCGGATGGATACCGGATCGGGGACTCTCTCCACTCCCTTGGAGAGAGGGGAAGATGCGTGATCGCTGCTGTGCGGGGCGCGACTCTGATCTTTTCGCTCCTCCTGCTCCTCCTGTCTCTCTCTTCTTTTCTTCTATCCGGGGATATTTTCCCCCTTTTCCCTCTTTTGTGACGTATAATAAAGAATAAGGAGTATCTGGTGGCGGAATATCCTTCTTCTCCCATTCATATTGAAAACGCCTGAACAGGCCATGCTATAATTTATCGGTTCAACTGATCCATATAAACCCATGATTCTTGAAGAGCTGAAGTTTGGAACAGAGCTTCTGAAACGGGGTTTTGCATCCATGCAGAAGGGGGGCGTCATCATGGATGTTGTCTCCGCTGAGCAGGCGGTGATCGCAGAGAATGCAGGTGCAGTTGCTGTGATGGCACTCGAACGGGTCCCTGCTGATATCAGGAAAGCCGGGGGTGTCTCCCGAATGGCAGATCCGACAAAGATCGTTGAGATAACAGAAGCCGTCTCGATCCCGGTGATGGCAAAGGTCAGGATCGGCCACTTTGTCGAGGCACAGGTGCTCCAGGAGCTTGGTGTCGATATGATCGATGAGTCCGAGGTGCTGACACCGGCAGATGAGGAGTTCCATGTGGACAAGAAGGCATTCTCGGTGCCGTTTGTCTGTGGTGCCCGGAACCTTGGCGAGGCGCTCAGGCGGATCAATGAAGGGGCTGCCATGATCCGGACAAAGGGAGAAGCAGGCACCGGAAACGTCGTCGAGGCGGTCCGTCACATGCGGGCGATCCAGTCTGAGATCCGGATGCTGAAAGGAATGGATGATCAGGAACGGGCAGGGTATGCCCGGAAGATCGAAGCCCCTGTAGAGCTGGTTATGGATGTGGCAAACCGCGGACGGCTCCCTGTTGTTAACTTCTCGGCAGGCGGAATCGCAACCCCGTCAGATGCAGCACTGATGATGCAGCTTGGTGCAGACGGTGTCTTTGTCGGCTCAGGGATCTTCAAATCAGAAAACCCGGAGAAGATGGCAAAAGCGATCGTCGAGACTGTCCACCATTTCAATGATCCAAAGGTGATCGCAGAGGTCAGCCGCGGTCTTGGCGAGGCTATGCCGGGTATTGATGTCCATACCTTAACTCCGGATGAGAGGTTGCAGACACGTGGCTGGTAAGATCGGTGTGCTTGCCCTTCAGGGCGACGTATCTGAGCATGTAACTGCATTCGAAGATGCGCTTGGCCCGGATGGAGAGGTATCCCTCTTCCGGGATGCATCCGATATCAAACTGTTTGACGGGATCGCACTCCCCGGTGGTGAATCAACCGCCATCATGCGGCTGATCCAGAAGGCGGGGATGCTCCGCCCCCTCCAGCAATATGAAGGCGGTATCTTTGCCACCTGTGCGGGTATGGTGCTGCTTGCATCAGAGGTGCAGGATGACAGCCTCTTTGAACCGCTTGGTGTCATGGATATGACCGTGAAGCGGAACGCCTTTGGCCGCCAAAGGGAGTCATTTGAGGCTGATATCGAATGCAAAGGTCTTGAAACACCCTTCCATGCGGTCTTCATCCGGGCACCTGTGGTCACCCGTGTAGGGTATGGAACCGAGGTGCTTGCGTCCCTCCCGCAGGGGTACGTTGCAATCCGGCACGGACTCCATATGGCGTTTTCATTCCACCCCGAACTTGGTGGAGACCTGAGGTTCCACCGGCTCTTCCTTGACAGGCTCGGACTCTGATATTCAGAGGAGTTCGAGCGCTTCTTTTCCAGTCATTCCGATGACTATGCCACGTTTTGTGGCGGGAACGTTAACTTCCTTCACCATCGCATCCAGGATCTCATCGATGGTGGCAATAGATGGTCCATCAACCGGTTTCATCTTCGCTGCCGGGATACCGAACCGCTCAAGTGCAGCGATATCAAAGGCGCCGCACCCTATCATCCCTTCTTCTGTTTTGATGAAGACGAGATTCACAGGCCCGACAGGGATTGCATATCCGTCTGCTGACTGGTTATTGAGTTGAATTGTTGTGTGGATCAATTCTCTTCCCTCTGGTTTAATCATCCAGTGTTCCGAAATAGGAGACGATTCGATCTGCTATCGTCTTTGCAGAGCTCATGGCGACGGTATCGGATCGGACATCGCCCGGCAGGTATCCTCTTCCGATGATGTGGCCAAGGTATCCATATTCATGGGTTGAGAGGAATGCCTCAAGGGTTTCGAGTGCCCGCGAGCCTCCCTTATCTGCGCAGATGGTGATTGCCACAGCTTTCCGCCCGGCAAGACGGCGGTCATGATAAAGTGAGTATGTTCGGTCGATCAGGTTCTTCACCTGTCCCGAGACATCAAAGTAGTAGGTGGGAGATCCGATCACAAGGAGGTCCGCGTGTATCATCTTCTCTGCAATCTCCGGCCAGTCATCGTTTTTGATCGTGCACCACTTCTCTTCCTTGCATTTTTCGCACCCGATACAGGGGTGAATCTGTTTTCCTGCAAGGGTGATGTACTCAGTAGGTATCCCTTTGTCAGAGATATGCTTAAGCACCTCCTGAACAAGGATGGCGGTGTTTCCTCCCGCCCTCATACTTCCGGATATCCCAAGAACCTTCATAGGGGTATCCTTTGTCTGATATGACTAATACCTTGTGATCGCGGCTATAAGGCCAAGGGATACACATGCTCCGGTCACCTCTTCTTCTGGATCATCCGGTCGTACAAAGAGGTGGGATCTGCATCTACAATCAGAACATCCAAATCGTGGGATAAAATCACCCCCGATCGCCTCCGCCAGGGAACATTCAAGCCTGGATGATGTAGCTGCCGATACACTCGCAATAAGTGAGATTCCCCTGTCCTGAAGGAGATAATCGATATGCCAGTGCGGCTTCCGTTTGTCCTGTGATGTTGTGAGATGGCGCTGTACCCGGATGAGGCCGCCCGGACCAAGCGCAGATCCCACATAGATGAGGTATCCTTCGGGCAGGGTGATACCACCAAGTGCTCCCACCCGGATCGTTTTGGCGTCAGCCCTGAGGATCAGGGCATAGATTCCTTTATCCATATCCCTTTATCCATAATATGATCTGAGGCTCTGCTGCGTGGCGAGGAGGTGCCTCTTCGCGCCTTCTGTCACCGGCCGCTCATGCCCCGGATAGAGGCTGTCCACGTCAAGGAGTGCCAGCCTGTCGACTGAAGCCCTGAGATCGGCTGTACTTCCGCCGGGGAAGTCTGTCCTTCCGAATGAGCCCCGTGGAAAGACGGTATCGCCTGAGATGAGTGCGCGTTCTGCTTCATCATAGAGGCAGATACTTCCCCTGGTATGGCCCGGGGTATGGATTACAAGGAGATCGCCTATCCGGTCGCCGTCAGCGAGTATCCGATCCGGTAGTATCATGGGGGGGCGTCCACCGAAATTAAATGAGAGGCTCTCTACTTCAGATCGAAGAGCGATTGCATCCTCTTCATGGATATAGACCTCTGCCCCGGTCATCGCCTGAATTTCGGCAACATGGGCGGTATGGTCGAAATGGCCGTGAGTCAGAATGATCCTTTTAATCTGGTCGGAAAACCGCTCAAGCGCCATGGGTAAAACTCCGGCATCGATCAGCACCTCACCGATGATATAGGAGTTTGCCTGCCAGCCGCTACCGGGAATCCACTGGATTGGCATGCAGGATAATAAGCTCTCCAGACAGATGGTTCTTATGCACTCACTCATCAGGCAGTGCCACTCCGGCCTGCCTTCAGGGCTGAACGATCTGGCAGAAGCAGAAGGCTTCCCTTTGGACAAAATGGCGAAGGCCATTGCCTGCGGGCGTATTGCTGTTCCTGCCAACCAGCGGCGTGAGATCCGCCCTGCTGCCATTGGAGAAGGGTGCAGGGTCAAAGTGAATGTGAACATCGGAACCTCCCAGGGACGGTGTGATCTGGATCTTGAGATGAGGAAGGCTGAGGCAGCCCTCTCGGCAGGTGCAGACGCCCTGATGGATCTCTCGACAGCAGGGGATCTTACGGCGATCCGAAAGAGTATCCTCTCCCTGCCGGTACCGGTTGGAACTGTTCCCATCTATGAAGCGATCAGGCGTGCGGGATCAGCTGCCGATCTCACCGCCGATATCCTCTTCTCGGTGATCCGGGATCAATGCCGGCAGGGCGTGGATTTCCTGACCCTCCATTGCGGGGTGAACAAGGATGCGCTTGAAGCCCTCAGGATCGATCCACGGATGCTTGGTGTCGTCTCACGGGGCGGGGCATTCCATGTGGCATGGATGGTAGCAACCGGCGAGGAGAACCCGCTCTACTCGGAGTATGACTATCTCCTTGAGATCCTTGCAGAAGATGATGTCACGATCAGCCTGGGTGACGGGATGCGTCCGGGTGCACTCGTTGACAGCGGCCGCCTTGCCAAGACGACTGAATACTTAACCCTCGGAAAGCTTGCCCGCGGTGCCCTCGATGCGGGTGTCCAGCGGATGATCGAGGGGCCCGGCCATATCCCGATCAACGAGGTCGCGTGGAATGTGAAGGTGATCAAAGAGGTGACCGATCATGCGCCCCTGTACCTCCTCGGCCCGCTCGTCACCGATATCGCGACCGGATATGATCATGTAGTAGGCGCCATCGGAGGGGCGATCGCCGCATCTTCGGGAGCGGATTTCCTCTGCATGGTCTCCCCCGCAGAGCATCTGGCGCTCCCCAATGTCGAAGAGATCATCGAGGGGACGCGTGTTGCCAGGATCGCCGCCCATGTCGGGGATATCACCCGGCGGGGAGGCGTGAGCGGGTCTCCCGAGGAGATTCGGATGGCTGTTGCACGGCGGGATCTCGACTGGGAGGCACAGTATGCCGAGATGCTCTTCCCAGACTATGCCCGTTCAATCCATGACCGGGACTCCGAGCGCGAGACCTGCTCGATGTGCGGGGATCTCTGTGCAGTGAAGATGGTGCGGGATCTTCTGCAGAAAAGGGAATAAGTGGGTCTGGGGATTGCCTTATGCAACCCCGATAATCCGCGCGGCAAGGTGTGCGGCGTTCTCGCCACCGTCGACTGCGACACAGGCGACCGGTACACCTTTTGGCATCTGGACGATGGAGAGAAGGGCATCAAGGCCACCCATCTGTTTCCCGGCGACCGGGACACCAATGACGGGTCTTTTGGTTTTTGAGGCGATAACACCGGGAAGAGCGGCGGACATCCCGGCGATTCCAATAAAGACCTTTGCATCGCTTGCCCTGACATACTCCACAAGCAGTTCGGGGTCACGATGGGCAGATATTACCTTCTCCTCATAGCTCAGGCCATATTCATCGAGTGTTGCGCAGACTTTGCGAACGATCGCTTCGTCTGATTGGGATCCTGCGATGACAGCTACGTCGACCATAGGCTTCACTATCTATTAAGAGGTTTATCTTCTTATAGTACGGACGATCAGGATGCAGAACGAATTACTCCTTATGATGCCAGGGCCGGTGCCTATGCCGGAACGGGTGATAAATGCGATGAGCCGGCAGGCGATTAATCATCGCGGTGAAGAGTTTGGCGGGGTTTATGCAGACTGCGTCAGGGCTCTGAAGCCCTTCTTCGGGACCAAAAACGAGGTATTTCTCCTGAGCGGCTCCGGGACTGCCGGTATGGAGGCGGCGATTGGGAATGTCGGTGTCGGCAGAAAGATCGTCTCGCTGGTAAACGGCAAGTTCGGTGAGCGGCTTGCGGAGATTGGAGGGCGTTATGGCGATATTACGGCTATCGAATCAGAATGGGGGCACCCGCTCCGGCTTGATGCGCTTGCAGAGGCGCTTGAGAACGGTGCCGAAGTCGTAACGATGGTCCATAACGAGACTTCTGCCGGTATTCTCAATCCCGCAGCAGAAGTCGGGAAGCTTGCCCGGAAGCATGATGCCCTCTTCATCATGGACGGGATCACCTCCATCGGTGGCGAGAATGTGGCAGCAGATGAATGGGGAGCAGATATTGCGATCGTCGGCTCGCAGAAATGCCTTGCCGCCCCTGCCGGGCTCTCTGCGGTATCGGTATCGGAGCGGGCGTGGGAGCGCCTCTCAGAGAAACGCCCCTATTACCTTGATCTGAAGGCATATCGGAAGGCTGCATCGAAGAAGCCGATGGAGACCCCCTATACTCCGGCAGTGCCGCTCTTCTTTGCATTCCGTGAGGCATGCCTCATTGCAGAAGAGGAAGGTCTGGAAAACCGGATTGCACGCCACAGGAAACTTGCGGATGCTGTGCGTGCGGCGGCAGCTGCCTGGGGGCTTGACCTGCTGCCGGTATCAGATGCACTTCACTCGCCATCCAATACGGCAACCGCGATTCTGTATCCTGATGGGATCAGCGACTCCGATCTCCGTTCCGGTGTGAAGAAGACCGGTATCCAGATCGCAGGCGGCCAGGATCGGTTGAAAGGAAAGATCTTCAGGATCGGAACGATGGGTGCAGTCGGCACCTATGAAGTGCTTGCAACACTGACTGCGGTGCAGGGCACCCTTCAGAAACTTGGATATACCCCGGCGGCAGATGGTGTTTCAGCCGCCCTTGAGGTGCTGGTATGAAGATAGGGATCGCAGACACGACCTTCGCACGGGTGAATATGGGTGCAGCGGCTATCGATGAGCTCAAGCGCCATGCCACCGTCAGTATTGAGCGGTATACAGTGCCCGGGATTAAGGATCTCCCGGTAGCCTGCAAGAAGCTCATCGAAGAACGAGGCTGCGATCTCGTGATGGCACTTGGGATGCCGGGCGGGAAGGATAAGGATAAACTCTGCGCACATGAGGCATCGCAGGGCCTTCAGCTCGCCATGCTGATGACAAACAAGCATATCATTGAGGTCTTCGTCCATGAGGATGAGGCAAAAGATGACCGCGAGCTTGCATGGCTCCTTGAACAGAGGACACGGGAGCATGCAGTAAATGCCGTCAAGCTGCTGTTCTATCCACGGGAGCTTGAGCGGGATGCGGGCACCGGCCAGCGGCAGGGATTCCCTGATGCCGGTCCTGCACGACAATAGGAGATGATGATTCTATGACAATTAAACTCGGATTTGTGGTTGCGGAGTTCAACCGTGACATTACCTACATGATGGAGATTGAGGCAGAAGAGCACGCAAAGTTCCTTGGAGCAGAGGTGATCGAGCGGTCATATGTTCCCGGAGCCTATGACATGCCGCTTGCCATCAAGAAGATGCTCAAAGACGGAAATGTCGATGCGGTTGTAACAATCGGCTGTGTCATCGAGGGTGCAACCGGCCATGACCAGATCGTGGTTCAGCATGCATCCCGGAAGATCATCGATCTCTCCCTTGAGTACGAGAAGCCGGTTGCCCTTGGCATCTCAGGTCCCGGTATGACCCGGCTTGAGGCACAGGAGCGGGTTGACTATGCCCGGAGAGCTGTTGAATCCGCAGT
>NZ_JARVGN010000300.1 GCF_029762515.1 Methanocalculus sp.
GCTGAACCTGCCCGTGCAATCCCGACATAGAGAGGGATTGTGATATTCAGTTTTGAACAGATCCCCTCGATGATCACAATTGCTTCAGGTATCCGCATATACCGGTCTTTCTGAATATCCAGGTATACGATCGTATGGAGGTTCTGGGAACGGTTGGCTGCAATCACCTCAACAGGTGTGGTGGGCATCCATCGTGCTTCCGGGTAAGGGAGCGAGCATGACTTTCCAAACCGGTAGTTCTGGAGACCGGACAAGCCACAGACTGCACTTGCAATCGAAGCCGCGTGAATGATTTGGGTCCGGATACCCCGCTGGGCTGCACGGATCCTGAGATCTGCGTGTGTGGTTGAGACCATGGTATCCCCGGCTGTCAGAAAGACAGCGGATCCCGATTCTGCTGCATCCAGGATCGGTTCAGGGTGCTGTTCTACATCCTCGCGGGAGAGAAGCCGGATGGGTTGCTGGTAGAGTGCTTCAAGAGCAGGGATATCCGCACCCATCAGCCTGGAGGTATAGGTTTCGAGAAAGACTGCATCTGCCTCACGAATGACGGCAAGTCCTTTTAGGGATATATCATGCTCGTCAAAGAGCCCAAGCCCGATAAATGTCAGCATCTGTATCCTCAATACTCAAATCGCGTGATCTGATCGACCATTGAATCGATGATATCACGGCATTGCCTGTGGTCGGTTGCCGATATGAAGTATACCGGTGTTCCCTGTCCGATCTCAAGAGCAGAACGTATTTCCTCCTCAGTAATCGAATATTCGAGATCGGCTTTATTTGCAACGACGATCACTGGAACAACAGCATTTCCCTCGACTATTGTCTTCAGTTTCAATGCCCGTGCCATCTGATCGGGGCGTGTAACATCCACCATCAGGATGACCCCCATCGCATTCCGTGCCAGCTGGGGAACAATCGGATCAAACCGTTCCTGGCCGGGAGTGCCGTAGATATTGATATCAAAACCCTTGCTTGCCATATGGCCGATATCAAGAGCAACAGTTGTCGGTGTACCAAGTACCCCGAGGCGATCGACTGACATGCCGCTCTCTGAGATATTCTTGACAAAAGTCGTCTTGCCGCTGTTTGAGGGGCCGGTTACGACGATCTTCGGGATATAAGGAACAATATGACCTTCGGTGACGATATAGGGGAGTGAACGTGCCGGGAGTGGGAGCCATGATACGGTATGGAGGGTGAAGTAGTTGAAGAAAGAGACAATTCCCGCTCCCGATTGAAGGGTTATAACGAGATCACAGGGAGTTTCGCTGAGGATTGAGTTGAGCATCTCATCACCAAAGAGATTGAAATACTCAAAGGCGATGGTGACCGGTTTATCTGATCCAAGATCATCAAAGAGCGAGACTGCTCCGGCAAATTCAAAGTAGTCGGAGAGGACATCAAGATAAACGACGATAACGTCGATATCTTCCTCTTTGACAATGCTCCGGATTCTGTCCCGCCATGCTGCCCTGCATGCACTCTGGTCAGGATTTTGTCTCGTGATTGCTTCGACATCAGACTGATCAAGGAAACTGATCAGTTCATCATAACAGTCCAGATGATAATGGCTCTGTGTTGCAATATCATTAAAGTAGGCATCTTTACTGGTAAACGGCGCAATAACCAGTGTTTTCCTGCCGGAAACGACAGCAGTATGGAGCATCGAAATCAGGAAATGCTGTCCGTCTGCCTCCGGCTCGATCGAAAAAAGAACCCTGCTCCCATCAGGAATCCCTCCTTCAAGCAATCCATCCAGCGCATCAATTCCAGTATATATCATCCTTCCACCACCAGTTTCCCATTCGGATCAAATGAATACGCAAGCCATGGAGTCATCCGTCCTCCAAGGCCAACAACCCTCAGCTCAAAGCTATCTTTCCCTTCTCTCACTTCAACCACCCCGTTCATCAGCTGTTTAATCACCGATATGGTACGGGCATCAAATGACTCATTGTTTAAGGTATAAAGCCCGATCCACTCGTTCTTCTTGATCTTGGCAGAGATGACGTGGACAAACTGATACATCACCTCCAGTTTCCTGTACATCAGAAATGTTGAGAGAGAGCTTACACAGAACCGAATCGGGGGCGGAAAAACACCGGGTTTTGGATTCTTCAGGCTCTCATCGACGATGCCCGCAAACATCTTGCTCATCTTGATGCTGATGCCGGTCAGATCAACAGGACTTGCAACGAACTTCATCCTGTCGGTATCAGGCACGTTCGGCAGATCGCTTTTTGTGATAGCATCGATGATCGCAAGGGCTCTCCTCTCCGTTCCATTCAGCTTAAAGAAGTTTAGGATCTCAGATGCCCGTTCATCTGTCGAGAGAAGAACCGAGTATTCGTTTTCAGAAGGAAACGAGAGATTATACGCAATCCTCTCGGCACCAGAGAGAGGAGGTGCCAGTATGAGTACGTTCGCACCCGAGGTCAATCCGCCGAGTTGATCATCGAGTGCAGGGATACCGAACTGGTAGCTGTACATAATATACTACGTGTTATGTCATCCCTATTTTTAACAATGCTCCTACGATGATACCCAGGGCAACAGTATACAAAGATATGAGTATCGCCCACCGTTTTCCAATTTCTCTGATTAAAACGGCAATTGTTGAGATACAGGGGATAAATAGGACACAGACAACCGCAAAAATATACAGCTGCACACCCGAGAGGACTGCGCCGAGATCTGCAGTTCCTGCAAGAACGGCCAGCGTCTCAAATGCCATCTCTTTTCTGAGGATGCCAAAGAGAAGGGCGGTCGCGGCAAATCCCGGAAGCCCGAGGACAGCCTCGGAATAGGGGGTTATGATATTCTGGAATGCCGACACGAATCCGAGATACTCAAAGATCCCAAGGAAGACACTGGACACGAGGAGGAGCGGCATGGCAATGAAAAGAAATTCCGAGAGACGCGACCAGGCTTTCTTCACAACCATATCGGGCCGGGGAACCCGGAGTG
>NZ_JARVGN010000301.1 GCF_029762515.1 Methanocalculus sp.
GAGAAGGAGGTTGAGAAAAAAATGCTCAGATCCGCAAACATGGTCCTCTCCAGCGGGAAGACTGCCATCATCGCCCTTGCCGGACGTGGGGTTGGTCCCGATGCCGCATCCAGAATCCTGGCTACCCATGCAAAAGGAGATGGATTCTATAAAGAGATCCTAAAAGCCGAGAGGAAGTATATCACAACCCACCGGTTCTGGTAATAATTCAGGAAAAAAAATAAAATCAGAGGATATCCGCAAGGTGCTGTTCAAGGACTTCAAGACCCGCCCTGACATCCTGGAGGTTCTTTCCACCCGTGAGGATGACTTTTCCGGATGAGAAGAGGAGAGCAACAATTTTTGGATCTGCTATCCTGTAGACGAGACCCGGGAACTGTTCGGGTTCATACTCGATGTTCTCAAGCTGCAAAGTGATAACAACTTTATTGAGGTTGATTGGCTTGCCCATATCATATGAACAGACGATATTGGTGACGTTGACATCTGGAACCTCATGCGTGGTGATACCTGCACCCTTAAGTGATGCAATAATCAGCTCAAGGCCCCGGCCAAGATCGCTTTCATTCTTGATCCCGGTGAGCACGACTTTTCCGGATGAGAAGATGAGTGATGCCATCTTCGGATCCTTAATCCGGTATACCGCTCCAGGGAACCGCTTCGTATTCAGCTCGCACCCCTCAATATGCTCGGAAATTGCCAGAAGATCGATGGAGTCGGCGATGACACCGGAAGCCACGATATTTTCGATCTTTAATGAGTCGTACTGTTGATCTGCCATCCTCGTACATTTAAAGGTGTCAGACCATAATGATGACGGAGAAGCTTTATGGCATTCATTCTTCCATCGTCTTCTGCCGCCCTGTATGCGGGCATTTTTACATGATGAGACAAAGCACGCATAGAACCTGTGCACGGGAGATGGGAAGGCACTGCCCGCCCCCTCCTCTCAGAGATTCAGATCGATTTCCATATATGGATAGAAAATCAAATTTAGCCGTTTTTATGACGGAAGGTGTTGGCAATACTACAGAGGGCAGGCAGACGGTCACCGACTGGACACGAAACCTGCCAGAATATGCTCAGGCAACGTCTGATTTTGCTATTCATGTGCCAGAGTACTTTAATTTCGCATTCGATGTCGTCGATGCGTGGGCAGAAAAAGACAGGAATAAGCTTGCGCTGATCTGGACGAACCAGAAGGGCGAGGAGAAGAAGTACAGTTTCTGGGATATGAAGACGCTCTCAAATGAGGCGGCAAATATCCTTCTGAAATTCGGGATTAACAAAGGAGATCGTGTCTTTGTGATGCTCCCGCGAATCCCCGAGTTCTGGATCCTGACCCTTGCACTGATGAAACTTGGTGCGGTCTTTGCACCTGCCCCGACGATGCTGACGACAAAGGATCTCATCTACCGGATAAATGCGGGCGACTTCAAGATGATAATCACAGATTCTGAAAATGCCCCGAAATGTGATGAGCTCTCCGATAATTGTCCTTCGCTCGCCCAGAAGATGGTGGTTGACGGGAACCGTCCCGGCTGGATCAGCTATCCTTTTGAGCTGAATTACCCGGCACCGGTGGCACGCAAACTCGTTCATTTCAGAAGCCTCAGGAGAACCCTCCCGACCGATCCGATGCTGATCTTCTTCACCTCAGGCACAACAGGGGATGCGAAGATGGTCATCCATGAACAGAGCTATGCTCTTGGGCATATCATCACCGCCCGTTTCTGGCATGATCTCCGGGAGAACGATCTCCACTTCACCGTCTCTGATACGGGCTGGGCAAAGGCAGCATGGGGGAAGTACTTCGGCCAGTGGGTCTGCGGATCGGCAATCTTTGTCTATGATATCCGGGGCAGATTCAAGGCAACCGAGCTCCTCCCCTTAATCGAGAAGTATGGGATCACCACGTTCTGCTGCCCCCCCACAATCTACCGGATGCTGATCATCGCCGATCTCAGGAAGTTTGATTTCTCCGAGCTCCGCCACTGCTGTTCTGCGGGCGAGCCGCTGAACCCCGAGGTGATCCGCATCTGGAAAGATGGGACCTGCCTTGATATCTACGAGGGATACGGCCAGACCGAGACGGTCTGCTGTATCGGGACCTTCCCCGGTATGAAACTCAAGCCCGGTTCCATGGGGAAACCTGCACCCGGCTGGGATATCCAGCTGCATGATGATGACGGGCAGCCGGTAGCGGACGGAGATGAGGGGAGGATCGCCATCTCCCTCAATCCCCGGCCGGTCGGGCTCTTCCGCGAGTACCTTGACAACCCCGAGGCAAATGCCGAGTCTTTTTCGGATGGGTTCTACTATACCGGAGACAAGGCGTACAAGGATGAGGACGGATATCTCTGGTTTGTGGGCCGCGATGATGATGTGATCAAGAGCTCAGGATACCGGATCGGCCCCTTTGAGGTGGAGTCTGCGATCCTCGAGCACCCGGCTGTCCAGGAGGCCGCGGTCGTCGGCACCCCGGATCAGATCAGGGGGGTTATTGTGAAGGCATTCATCGTCCTCCATAAGGATGTGAAGCCGTCTGAGAAGCTCGTGAAGGAGATTCAGAACCACGTCAAGGAGACGACAGCCCCCTACAAGTACCCGCGTGCAGTCGAGTTTGTGGACGAGCTCCCAAAGACGATCTCAGGCAAGATCCGCCGATCCGAGCTCAGGGAGCGCGAGATGGCGAAGGCCGCCGATCAGGGTGAAGAGACGATCAGGAAGAAGTAGGGATAAGAGGGAGTAAGGCGGGGAAGAGAAAGAGGGGGAAGGCAATAGCCCTTTTTTGATCATCTCTTATTCTCTTTCCCCATCTTTCCATATCTTTCACCTTTTTCACCATCTTTCAATGTCTTTCATCGCCTATTTCCGATCGAAAGTGGGCATATTTATACCCGATGACGTCAAAGAGGTAAGAGCACAGGAGCGAGGGTTGCCGAG
>NZ_JARVGN010000302.1 GCF_029762515.1 Methanocalculus sp.
TACTGTGGGCATAGAAGCACTAATCCGTGGAAAACCTGTCCTTGTATTTGGTGCAGCTAAATATCGGGGTGCAAAAGGGGTTTTCGCAGTAAACTCAATGAGTGAAATTAAGTCGGCATTACAACAGATCGAAGATGGATTTACCATGCCCAGTGACAGCGAGTTATTACAATATTTTGAATGGGTGAATAATAATTCATTTGCTATGACAACGGCAAGTAGTCAAAGCTTTATTAAAGCAATAAAAATAGCAATTACTATTAATAAATAATTGAGTATTTAATTTGTAGAAATACAACGAATCTGGGTTACATCATGCAGTGGGTACAGACGTTGAAATATCCTGCCAAAATGCGGAGGCTCATGTTTGGCATCGAGATATAATGGATTGCAATCGGTCATCCGCAAATCTATTGTATCTTTCTAGTTGCTTCTAACATAATCTTATATAATTAAGCAATAGGGATATCGAGGAGAAATTATACATGTGCGGCATTATCGGATTCAACTTCGAAGATAGATCCCTAGCCCAGCGGATGTGCGACATTATGGTACATCGCGGACCGGATGGCGAGGGATACTATCTCAATAAGAATATCACCCTGGGACACCGGCGCCTGAGCATCATCGATCTCCACACAGGCGATCAGCCGATGTATAATGAGGATGGATCGGTTGTTATCGTCTATAATGGGGAGATTTATAACTTCCTTGAGCTCCGTTCATCTCTTGAGACCCGTGGTCATAGGTTCACAACAGAATCTGATACCGAAGTGATCATCCACGCATATGAAGAATATGGATACGACTGCGTGAAACTCTTCAATGGGATGTTCGCCTTCGCCTTGTATGATGCAGCAAAGGAGGAACTCTTCCTTGCACGGGATCGATGCGGAGTGAAGCCCCTCCATTATACTATGCTCAGTGATGGGACGTTTCTCTTTGGATCAGAGATCAAGTCCATACTCCAGTACAAACGTGTCCCAGTTGCAATGGACCCTGATTCACTCCATTTCATCATTAATCTCCGGTACATCCCCGGCGAGAAGACGATGTTCAGGGGGATCAAACGGCTCCTTCCTGGGCATTCTATGATTCTTCATAAGAATCAGCTGACTATTCAGAAGTACTGGGAGCCTTCTCCGAATCCCGGGAACGGGTCGGAAGAATATTATATCAAAACTCTCAGGAAATGTCTTGAAGAATCAGTTCAGCGGCACCTTATCAGCGACGTTCCTGTCGGGATCATGTTGTCCGGCGGGATAGACAGCAGTTCAGTAGTTGCCCTTGCCTGCCAGATGATGGATGAACCGCCAAAGACGTTCTGCATGGGTTTCGGCCATGCAAATGATGAAAACTGTGATGCGCGTCTCGTTGCCGAACATTTCGGAACAGATCACCATGAGCTGATCGTTGACGATCATCTGCTCCGGGATTATCCAAAGATGATCTGGTATGCAGATGAGCCGAAGCGGAATCTCTATCCATTCTATATCTCAGAGATGGTCGGGCAGCATGTCAAAACAGCGCTTGGAGGTCTGGGTGCAGATGAGCTCTTTGGAGGGTATATCTTCAAGTATGATTTCGCGCGCGGAATAGAGGATATCCGGAGAAAGACCTTTTATGAAACTAAAAGGGATATCGAATCGATTGCCGATCGATTAATCCGATTCCAGATCCACTATGGTAATATCGTGGAAGACGGCCATCTCGACTATCTGGAGATGATCCGCCATATCAACAGCGATGCTGATCTCTACCTCATCACCCAGACACAGGATAAGGTGTTCCAGAGCGATTATCTTGAAAAGATATATGGCGAACATATGCTGGTTGAAGATCTCACGCCTATTCGCGAGATCTATCGGCCATTTTTTGCGAATCATAAACCATTCCTGGATAATCTGATGCTTGCTGATTTCCGTGAGAAGATGATTGATGATTTCCTTCTTGTTGACGATCGGATGAGCATGGCACACTCGGTCGAGAGCCGGGTACCATTCCTGGATACAAACCTTGTGGACTTTGCGCTCACCATTCCGACATCATTGAAGACAAAGGATCCGGGAGGAAAGCATCTCCTGAAGATGGCAATGAAGGATCTCCTGCCAAAAGAGGTTCTCATGAAGAAGAAGCAGGGTTTTGCCAGTGGCACCTATGATACATATCTGAAGGAAGGAAGAGAGATGGCAGAGAATGTGCTTTGTGATGGAGCCCTTGTCAGGGAAGGGTTTATCAAGAAGGATTACCTTGAGAAAATTTTACGGGCAATTCCAAATCCAAGGCTGGATATGCATTATGGGGTGTTGTGGAATATGTTAGCATGTGAGATATGGTATGGGATGTATATAAATACTGATCAAAAAACATGTGTGAAATAAATACTTAATTAACGGATTAATTACTAGAGGTGGTTCTGATTTCATATGATATCATTGATTGTCACGCACATATAACTGCATCTGGAAAGTGGTTTAATACCCCTTTTGAAGCTTCTTATGAGATTTTAAAGAAAAATATGGATCTGATCGGCATTCAGAAAACGATATTAATTCCTTTTACATCAATTTCTCGTGAAGATCTCTTTTTTTGTCTTGAAATAGCAAAAAAAGAGCCTGATAAGTTTGCTGTTGCACCCCAGATTGAGTTACAAGATATTGATTTGCTTGAGGGGTATGAAAAGTATATTGTTGGTTTGAAAGTTCATCCACGATTTAATAATTCTAAACCTGATTCTCCTGCAATATATCAACTTCTTGATCATGCCTCTGATATAGAAAAGCCTGTAATTTTTTGTACCTATTTACACAGTACAAGTGTACCTCTACGATATCTTGAACCATTTGTTTATGACGAATTAGCGAAGAAATATCCTGATGTAGTCTTTGTTCTTGCTCATTCTTGCTGGCCACGTCTGCTTGATGCAT
>NZ_JARVGN010000303.1 GCF_029762515.1 Methanocalculus sp.
GGTTAATGGATCGCATTGTCAAAGAGGGGTCGCAAGAACTTAGAAAACCCGATAGGGATTGAAACCGCATCCTCGGGCGGGAATCCCCCTTTGCCCGAATTGTCGCAAGAACTTAGAAAACCCGATAGGGATTGAAACGGGATGTGGGTGTGCTGGTTACGTCAGCACCAACAAGTGTCGCAAGAACTTAGAAAACCCGATAGGGATTGAAACCCGACGTGCTCGACGCTGACGTAGTTGGCCGACCCGTTTTGTCGCAAGAACTTAGAAAACCCGATAGGGATTGAAACTTTGCCCGGGCAGACGAGATCAATAACCGTTCCGGGTATCTGAGTCGCAAGAACTTAGAAAACCCGATAGGGATTGAAACGCCGCCGACGTGGCCCGCTTCGGCCGGGACGAGACCGGTCGCAAGAACTTAGAAAACCCGATAGGGATTGAAACAATTCATCATTGAGTGTTACAGGATAATCTTCTGAGTCGCAAGAACTTAGAAAACCCGATAGGGATTGAAACCTGAGGACCTGCGGGGTGATGTCATAGGATTCGCCCAGGTCGCAAGAACTTAGAAAACCCGATAGGGATTGAAACGAAGGTAAGCGGTATGCGTTCGACATCTGCACTTTGTCGCAAGAACTTAGAAAACCCGATAGGGATTGAAACTTTTCTAAAAAGTATTTGACTCGCTCGGTGGCTACATGTCGCAAGAACTTAGAAAACCCGATAGGGATTGAAACAGGATATCAACGTCGAGCAGTTCCGCGACCCCATGTCGCAAGAACTTAGAAAACCCGATAGGGATTGAAACAGCAGCGTCGTGGGTGTTTGGTGGGCTGGTGAAGGCTGGAAGTCGCAAGAACTTAGAAAACCCGATAGGGATTGAAACTAGCCCAATGGAACGCCAAATTTTTGGGCGGGAAACCGTCGCAAGAACTTAGAAAACCCGATAGGGATTGAAACGACGAGGTCTGGGCGCTCCCGTCCAGCGGGTATCCGAGTCGCAAGAACTTAGAAAACCCGATAGGGATTGAAACACGGCAGGATCTACTCCCACGACGATGCGGACGAGGTCGCAAGAACTTAGAAAACCCGATAGGGATTGAAACGCCGAGGTCTACGAGGACGAGACGGCCGGGGACATCATCGTCGCAAGAACTTAGAAAACCCGATAGGGATTGAAACAGGGTGTGGAGCTGGAAGGCGGTGGCCGTCTCGGGGGTCGCAAGAACTTAGAAAACCCGATAGGGATTGAAACTTCGGTCATATTCTGATCACGCCTCCGGAGGTTGAGTCGCAAGAACTTAGAAAACCCGATAGGGATTGAAACTGCATGATCCCGCTGCGAACCCGGCAGTGGCAGCACAGTCGCAAGAACTTAGAAAACCCGATAGGGATTGAAACACGCACCGCACCGACAGCTCACCCTCGCGTTTGAGTCGCAAGAACTTAGAAAACCCAATAGGGATTGAAACAAGAGCTCACCCATTGAAACGAAGCGCAAAAATGGTCGCAAGAACTTAGAAAACCCGATAGGGATTGAAACATACCAGGTGCCATCGTCCCCGACCCCGATGATCGTGTCGCAAGAACTTAGAAAACCCGATAGGGATTGAAACCAGTAAAATCTGGGCGGGGGCGATCGGGACGGGTAGGAGTCGCAAGAACTTAGAAAACCCGATAGGGATTGAAACCACAATGTTCTCCTGCACGTATTCGGCACCTGTTCGGTCGCAAGAACTTAGAAAACCCGATAGGGATGAGAACGTATTTGAAGATCGACCTGCAAGGCCTTCCTGATGGACAGGAACATCAGTCAGGAGATCAAAGCGGAAAAAGCATCCACCGGACCATGTAGACAGGTTCTGCTGGGGCCCTGATGATATCATCATCGAACGGCGAAAAAAACCCGAACGAAAGAAAGGGGGAATCGTCTACAAACAGGAGTGAGACAGGTGCCGCAGGGCCCGTCGGCATGCACTGTGGTGCCCACCTCCCCTCTTCACCGCACCACGGGCCCCGCGCTCTCGTCAAAGGGGTTGCGCCGGGCCGCGAGCGAATAGAGGTAGGGGTAGGTCGCGTGCAGGTGCTGGAGGTAGCCCAGCCATTCCAGGGCCAGGGCCCGGTAGGCCCGGGAGATGTCGCCTGCCAGGTGGGTGCGGTCGGCCCCGGAGAGGACGGCGAGGTCGTCGCGGACCGCCAGCTCCTCCCGCAGGTGGAAGACCGCATGTAAAAGGTCGGTGAAGACGTCGTGCTCGAAGAGGGCCGGGTTCTCCAGGAGCCGGAGGAGAAACTCCTTCTTCCCCTCGAGAAGCCGCTGCAGCCCCGGCAGGTCCGCCGCAGCGGCATCGACGGCGAAGCCGTGCCCCTCGAGGCAGCGCCGCATCCGCCGGAAGTCCTCCGCGCCGGGGTCGCTGCCGGGGGCGAGCGTGTCCCGCAGCTCCCCGGCCCGGGGATCGAGGCGGGCGAAAGAGCCGAGGAGCTCGGTCCCGGCCTCGCTGAAAAACAGGCCCATCATCATATTGATCTTGCGCTGGCGTGCCCGCCGCTCGCTTCGGGACACCAGGCCCTCGACGGCGGTGGCGAAGACGGAAACGAACGTCCCCACCCCGGCGATGATGATCAGGACGGCGATCAACCTGCCGGCACCGGTGACGGGGGCGATATCCCCGTAGCCGACCGTGGCGATGGTGACGACGACGAAGTAGACGGCATCGGAAAGGGAGAGCCCTTCGGTCGCCATCACCCCGAGGACGCCGGCAGTGACGATCAGGAGGAGCAGCGTGCACGAGATCGTGATCCGGGACGGTGCGGAAACCATACGGTGTACCTCTCCCGCATGCATATTAGACGGATCGATACGTGGCCTTGCGAAATTCCGCCGGAACGAGACGGAGGCCCGCGAACGGCAGAGAGG
>NZ_JARVGN010000304.1 GCF_029762515.1 Methanocalculus sp.
TGCTGAAGAGTGAACTACACACAATGAAGAGATCCCCCCAACGACCCAGATGCCAAGGGCCAGTCCTATCAGCGGGAGAAGCACAGATGATTATTGCCGATCATAATTACAGAACCCTCATGATCTATTCATTCGAGTCTGATGATTCAGATTGCACCGCATGATATCAAAAACAGGTCCCTGCACACCATAATTGCGCAGAATACCTATTCTGCGCAAAAAATGCCGTTCTCACAGATCCCAAAAATAACTCCAATATAGGACTTAAAAGGATAATGGACTAAAATTTAACGATTTTTGAGACAAGAGGCATTGGCCAGCTTCAAACCATAATTTTCCAGAGGAACAGAACCCCCGACCATCCGGACAGACAGCGAGTACAGCCACCCCGGCTGAAAGGTGCATATAAAGAAACCCCATATCGTCGATTTCATCGATCTATTCACATTTTTAATATGAGACATTATGATAATCGAAAAAAGTAGACGAGAATGCCAATACGAGGACGTTATTTTTGGACGCAATTGAAATATTGATTGAACCAAATGCGGGGAGATAGATGGCAGGAATTACGAGAGGAGGGTTTGAAAACCAACTGCCTTTTAGATAACCAGTCCCACCCCACCCTGCCAGAGGCCACACACCAATCACACACCATAAGAACAGGAAGATCGGAGATCAGATTCCCTGGAAAAAACGCCATCCAGCAATTGATTAGTTGCCACAACACTCGGGTACAACCCGGAAGGACTTCGGAACGTGCCCATTGTTACACCGCCGAAAGTGCACAAAATCAAACTGGCGGTGATAGAGGTCAATCCAGAATAACAGACGATCGATTCAGATAGTGGAGAGAGAAGAGAGAAGATGGATTGAAAGGGAGAAAGAGAGAGAAGAGATCTGATCCCGATCAAGAAACCCACCGATCTGATCAATAATCGATCTATACACCATAGATCCAAACAGCGACAGATCAGATGCCCGTTATAGAGATTGGAAGAGGACCGCCTCTTTTCAGAGGAGAACATATCAGACATTTCTCTGCATCATAGTGTGAGAGCCTGCTTTGCTATCAATAAGAGGAGCAGGGATAACCAGGAGACCCGGTCGAGGAGCCACCCTTTGATCAGAAAACCAATCTGTAACCCCCAACACATAGCCCGCAAACCCAAGCCAACAATACACAAATCCAAACTTTTACGATACTGCGTTTGCCCCTGCATCAACGAAGAGCCAGAGCCCGGTTACAGTCTGGACGATGTTTACCGCCATACCCAAGCAGCATCAGACCATGCCTGCCATGAAATCCTCCCACCCAAGACAAACAGAGAGTAAGCAGTTGGAAAAGACAGGAGAGCAATGGAGCACTTTTCGATCGCCACACCTGAGCAATATGAAGCGCAAATTTAACGAAGCCATTGACATTCTACATCGATCAGCAGATCTCAGAGAGCATCCAGCCAGAGAGGAACCAGTCAAAAGCCAACATCCAGGGATGAATGAAACATCCCCAATGGTGAGGAAAACGGGTTCGACTACAAGCCCCCGATACAACCCGATGTAATGCGAACCCCAACCAGGCATCTGCATCTTCACCCCCCACACCCCGGATCCAGGAAAATAAATAAATTATTTATTCAACAATATACTTCAATCAGAGCCGTTTCGAGGCAGATCGTCATCTATAAACCATATGATGCTATACGTTAAAGAGGACAGAATTTCCCGCATCCTGCCCCCGGAATTCGTCATACATTGACACCGATATACACAGAAAAAGGTTCAAGGGGGCAGAAGAGCAACAGAGGTACTGAGATGAGCAACCCAGAAGAGGAAAAACCTCAGATCGATGAAAGCCGGAGAGAGGAGATCTCCAAATACCGGAAGTTCCGGAAAGTCGATGGCGCCACATACCGGAAAGTCAACCAGTTCCTGCGGAAGCATACGTACGTAACTGCCCGGGAATGGGCAATAGCCCGGCTCTGTTCCGATTTTAAGACAACGGCAGGTGCCGAGATGACTTTTATCGGAGAGAATCTCCCTGATCTGGTTCCATTTATGCAGGAGCCATACTCTCCGCAGGCGGTCAACCAGGCACGTTCATCCTTCAAGAGAAAAGTCAGGAAATCAGGTGCCACATTCTTTTACGGGGCCATGTGCGGTTTCTTCACCCTTGACGAACTTGACGACATCCTCTTTGAATCAAGCGAGATTGCACGGTTCCTCCTTGAAGTTGAGGGCACATCACTTGAGATCGATGACGAGATCGAAATAGAAGACCGGATCACCGACATCATGAGAAAACTTGGCGATTCTGCAAATATTCTCCTGAACAAACGATCCCGGCAATCCATTCAGCCGGATGAAACAAATAGCAGAGAATCTGAGAGAGATGAAGATAATGACGAATAATACCGAACCGAAAAAAATACTCTTTGGAACAAACGGAGTCCGCGGAATCATTGGAGAAGACATGAACCCGGAACTCGTCATGAAGATCGGGTTATCCCTTGGGACAATGATAAGGGGCAGAGTTGCGCTTGGAAGGGATACCAGAACCTCAGGAGAGGCACTTGCTGCTGCAATGCGATCAGGACTCCTCGCATCCGGATGCGATGTCATCGATCTCGGTATACTCCCGACACCGGCACTCCAGTACCTGGTCAGGGAGCACTATGATGGAGGGGCGATGATCACCGCCTCGCACAATCCCCCCGAATATAACGGGGTGAAGGTGATTGAGGGTGACGGCACCGAGATGGATGACACCCGCACAATAGCACTGGAATCCTTGATCTTTTCAGAGGATGTCAGAGTTCTGGACTGGAAGAGTGTTGGGAAGCTGACTGATGAAAGCCACCTGATAGAGGAGTACATCAGAGCCATTGTCTCTCATTTTCC
>NZ_JARVGN010000305.1 GCF_029762515.1 Methanocalculus sp.
CACCCGGAATCCTCTCAACCAGCGATTCGATTGCCGTCTTCTCCGGGTCAGCCAGTACCAGAATACGTCGTGGATCCATCTTATCCTCCCCTCTTTCAGGTGATCCGGTACCCCTCCGGGGGAACAACCATCACAAACCGTGCACCAATACCCTCTCTCCCCTCTTCATGAATGGTGATCCCGGTGATGGCAAGAATCTCCCGTGTCAGGAAGAGGCCCTGGCCGGATCGCTCGGTTCCCTCTGAGAAGAGTCTCTTCCTGGCATCATCAGGGATGCCGGGCCCGTTATCCTCAAAACAGATGAAACATTCACCCTCTCGGATCTGATACGTGATAACAAGGGCAGTAGCCCCCGCTGCTGCGGCATTCTCTATCAGATGCGTAAATGCTGCCGGAAGATGCGGATCGGCGAAGATCTCAAGCCGCTCTGTCCATGAATAAACGGTTATCCCTCCTGCATCAATCCGACTTAAAACACCGGCAATCGTCTCCTGCACCGGCATCCAGGCAGATGGCCGGGATCCGATCTCACGGAAATCCCTGGATATGACGATCTGGCGCCTGATCCCATCGGCCGCTTTTTCGATCTCTTCAAGGAAGGTGAGAGTTGGCGGATCATCAAACCGGATACTTCCAATGGTGAGATGCCGGTACAGCTCTTCAAGCCGTTCCGAGAGTCCATGCCGGATGATCCCGCTCAGTGCTGTCAGCTGGCGGTTTGAGTTCTGGAGGGCGGATCGGATTCTTACCTCTTCGGTGATGTCGCGTATCGATTCGACAGCCCCGACGATCGCATTTCCTGTGTCATAGAAAGGGGTGGCTGCAATCTTCAGATGGGCACCTTTCCCATCATGCAATGCCGGAGCGATCACCTCAGCCTCCATCATATCCCCTCTCCTTCTGATCGCAGGATAACAGGTTTTCGCCTCGATCCCGGGGTTCATGGCACAGTCGATCAGGATTGGCCGCTTCTCTGCATAGAATGGAACCGAGTATGCGTACCCCCCCTTTCCAATCATCTTCATCTTCGGAATGCCTGTCATCTCCTCAATCGCCCGGTTCCAGGCGATCACTGTTCCGTTCTGGTCGATTGCAAAGGTTGCGTCCGGGAGAAACTCGATCAGATCATGAAGTTTCTGTTCGGACTGCCTCATTCGGATTGCCAGAAGCGATATGATCACTCCGATGATCACATAGACTGTTCCCCTTGCGATGATGTAGGCGGTGGTGAAGAGATCCTGGGGCATGAGCAGATATGCCGGGATACAGTAGATGATGGCAATCAGGAACGCAACAAAAGGGCCACGCCGGGGATACCAGTACCCGGCAATGATGATGGGGAAGTAGATCAGATGAGGAAAGACAGTGGTGATACCATACAAAAGCCCTATAACATTTGATGAGAGCGCCAGAATGGCAGCCACACCGACGATAATGATCCGCCGCCGCTCAATCGGATCGGAGAGGAATGGATGATTACGTGTTGCCATCTGCGCACCAGGTTACCTTGAGCCCATCTGAAAAACCCCTGCAGGGCAGTGAATCTCAAAGCGGCCGCCCTGCCGTGGGTCTCCTGTCTCTTTCAGCTCGATACCCGTGATCGCAAGTGCTTCACGTGCGAGGAAGAGGGAGAACCCCCTGCCCGGACTCTGTTCATGCGAGAAGAGCGCCTCTTTTGCGGGTGCAGGAATACCTATTCCATCATCCTCAAGAATGATACTGTAGCCTGCCTTTCGTTCCTCGCAGGTGATCTGGATCCTCTCTGCACGTCTTCTGATACAATCGTTGATAATCGCCCTGATCGCCTCTGCCGCAAAGGGATCGATATAGATTGAAAGTTCGGAGGGTATGGCAGCAGTAATCTCAACTGGATATTCACCCTCGGAGGGTACGAGTGATCCTGCCTTCTGCCATACCGGTGGATTCTCACCGATCTTCTGATACTCCTGGGTGAACCGGGTTGTCTGGATTGCCCGTCCAAGTCCGGTTATTCCGGAGAGGATGCTCTCTTTTGCTGTATCCGGATTCTCTTCAAGAACGCGTGCTGCATATTCGAGTGATTCATGGATCGCTCCAAGCTGGTTTAAGAGCCCGTGCCGGGTGATGCTCGTCACAAGGGAGAGTTTCCTGTGTGCCTCTGAAAGCGCCCTCTCGACCCGTTCACGCTCCATAATCTCAACCTTTAATACATCGTTCTTCTCATGGAGCTGTTCGTTCAGGCTGAAGAGTTCGTCGCGTGCCTCGGAGAGATCGATATTCTTCTGAACGGCAAGGGCATAGGTTGAGAGGAGAATATTCAGGATTGTCTCCCGGTTGGCATCAATATGGTAGCTGTTGCCGGAAATCTGGATGGTCAGGTCATCATCCTGGCTGCCTTTTTTTCTCTTCTCAAAAAAATCCTTCAGCCGATCTAGAATAAATACTGAATCAAAGGGTTTGATGATGAAGTTTTCAGCCCCTGATGAGACGCCATGCACGACATCTTCGGGATCGAAGAGCTGGGTGACGAGGAATACCGGAATAGTGCCATAATCTTTGATCTTCTCGCAGAGTTCATAGCCACTCATCCCCGGCATTACGATATCGCTTAAGACGAGATCGGGTGTCTCTTCGGCTATCCCCCTCAGGGCAGATTCTCCATCTACGGCAATAGTAACCCGGTACCCTTCGCCCTCAAGGATTCTGCGGAGATATTCTGCCTGGGTAGTACTATCCTCTACAATGAGAATGTGTTCTGTCTGCACCATCGCTCTTCCCTCCTTATTCCACGAACCGGTACCTTCCTTTCGGAACGGTTATCTGAAAACACGCTCCTCTTCCAGGCAGACCGCATTCATGGATGGCACAATCGCATGCCGCCAGAATATCCCGTGCCAGAAAGAGTCCAAGACCTGTGT
>NZ_JARVGN010000306.1 GCF_029762515.1 Methanocalculus sp.
ATCACAGATCATCCATATCACTTGTTGGATTCTATGCAAATATTAAATTCAAAGAGATCGAAACGCCCATTCCTCTCATCGATACGATTACCGATCCAGCAGTTAAGGAACAGATTCAAAAAGACATTGAATCCGGGATCATTAAAGACGACGAAGAGTTCAGTATTTTGAACAAATGCAAATACATCTGTATTGCCGAGAAGGACACCTCGGTAATTTTACCCAAACCTCTCGAAATGCAACCGAAAGGGAAAGATCTGGGCATCAAACAGTACGGACAGGCTCCGTACTACATTGTTGATGAGGATAAATCCGTTAAGCCAGAGAATGTTGAAGCCCTGCTGAAAAAAGCACAATCCGAGCACGAAGCCCTGCTAAATTCTGAAGAATACGACACAGAAGAGGTCGAGAATACCATCAGGAAAATCCAGGATGTACTTGACCAGTATTTTGGAAAGCAAAAGCAGAGAAGATACTGGAATGTTCACCCGTCAAATCTGCCGGAAACGGGCAATCTCATGGAGTTCTGGGATGAATGGCAACAGAAAGGGATTGTCACCACATGGTGGCGGGAACTCGCCGGGGAATACGGGGATAAAATCCTTGAATGCAGCGATTACGATGCATTTCTTGCGGCATACAAAAAGGTATATGATGACCCCACCAGCCTGACCCTCTGGCGCTTCCTCCATGAGATGCAGGAGGGCGATGTAATCCTCGTCAACCGAGGGCAGCAGTCCATGGTCGGACAGGGGACCATCACCTCTCCTGCGAAAATTGACCTCGATCTGGACTTCCCCTTCTACCGCAACGTAAAGTGGGAAGTGTTCCCCGCAGAACTCCCAATCCCCCCATATCTAAAAAAGAAATTCGGGCCGGTGGTCCGTGAATTGAGTGAAACGGAATACCGTGAAATTATGTCTCCAAAACCCCCCGAGCATCCCCTCTTCAAGCCAATTCGGCATGTGTTGGAAAATAAAAAACAGGTAATTCTCTATGGTCCCCCGGGAACCGGTAAGACCTATCATTCCAAGCAATTCATTGAAAATCACTCCATTGAGTTGCCAAAATTACAAAAAACCTCATTTGATCAGAAATTTTTCTGGTTATCAGTTAACAAGAAAAAATACGATCCGGAGGACATTTTCACTTCATCTAAGAGTGCAGCTTGGCAGGGAAGGCTTAAATCAGCGTTCGAATCGATAGAAGAAGGGGACTACATTTTTATATATGCAACCACTCCGTTTAAAAAGATCATTGGCATCGCAGAGTGTCAAAGAAAATTCATTGCTGAAGATGGCATTCCGACAATAAACATCCAGGGTATCCAAAAGATTGATGGTCCCGAATGGGCCATCCTCAAAGAAGATGAGATTTTCTCCGTGTCCATTCCGGTACGAAATGGTGCTCAGGGAACGCTCTTCCCCCTCACAGAAATTGAAGCAATGCAAATGCTCTCTTTATCCGGGTTAACCCCCGAAGATTTGAAAATCTCAAGCACTATCGAGGACGAGGCAATAGATAACAAAGAGTTTATTGCTTTTCATCCGTCATTCGGGTATGAAGATTTTATTGAAGGTCTTCGTCCCATAGCCAGCGATGACGGGATAATCAATTATTGTGTCGAAGAAGGCATTTTTAAAAAGTTCTGCAGGCATGCACTGAATGTTCTTATCAGTAAAGCAGGTATTGAGAAGCACTGGGATGAATCGGGTAACCTTCCAAAATTTGACAAAACAGAAAAAATTAAACTGAAAACGCTGGCGCAAGAGGTTCCTTTCTATTTCGTCATCGATGAAATCAACAGAGGTGATATCTCTCGAATTTTTGGTGAACTCATTTCACTCCTTGAATCCGATAAACGCCTCTGTGAAGAGAACGAGTTGGTTGCCACCCTTCCCTATTCGAAACACAAGTTTGCAATTCCTCCAAACATCTTCATCATTGGCACCATGAATACTGCAGATAAATCCATTGCACTTGTTGATATCGCCCTGAGGCGCAGATTCGGGTTCATTGAGATGATGCCTCAGATCGGTGTCCTCGAGGAGAATCTGCAGAACGGGAGTGAGAGCACCCAGGAGATCTTCGACCTCTCCATCGATGTCCTCAAACGGGTGAACCAGCAGATCACCTCCCTCTACGACCGGGACCACCAGATCGGGCACAGCTATCTCTTGAAAATGAAAGATGCAACCTCCCGTGACGATGCAATCGCACAGCTCTGGTTTGTGTGGTACTACGAGATCCTGCCGCTTCTGCAGGAGTACTTCTATGACTCGCCCCGAAAACTGAAGGAGATTCTGGGAGATGTCGTGGAGGTCGAGAACCATGCCTTCACCTTCAAGGAGCCCCTGCACGGTGATGCGTTCATTGCCCACTGCAGGCAGCTTGCAGGGCGGGAAGCAGAGGAAGAGACTGGTGAAGAGTGTGACTAGGTCCCATACCGCCACACTCTTCGAATACGACCGCTATCCCTACCAGATCGGGAACCGGGATTGGGTGCAGGCCGATGGCCCCCGGATCCACCTGACCGAAGAGACCCTCCAGGAACTCGAGCTCCTCAACCAGTCAAAGCGGTTCCTTGAGATCAATCGCAATTTCATCCGGCCGCTGAACTACATCGGCGTGGTCAAGGCAGGGGATGTCACGCTCCAGATCTTTCCCAAGTTATTCAAGGGTGATGCCTACCACAGGCACAAGGATATCATCGCCCGCAATGTCCTGAAGATGCTGACAGTGGCCGAAGACCTCTCAATCCGGGACATCGATGCGGCGGATCTCGCCACCGAAGATCTTGATTTCTTCGAGATTTTCGTCCATCTCTTCGCAAAGAATCTAATCCAACTCGTCAAAAATTCGCAGGCCCGCCAGTATGTCACCCGGCAGGAT
>NZ_JARVGN010000307.1 GCF_029762515.1 Methanocalculus sp.
TTCGAGATTCTTCCGGATACTCGCTTCACCATATGCCGCAACCCCGTCGTCTTTGGTGAGCTCCTTGAAGAACTTTGACATGATGTTCTTCTCCTTCATCAGGTCAACACCCTTCAGGGCATCGGCGGCGGCATCGACGAGTTCTGCGAGTCCGCTCTCGTTTGTGTAGGCGACATCAAAGAGGCCGATCATCCGCTTCTTCACCTCGTGGTGGAGATAGTCTCCATCGGCAAACTCCTCTTTCGTGGGGGTCGGCCCGCCGATGAGGAGCCCCTTGAAACGATTGAAGAAATCCTTCTCGGCAAGGAACGTCTCGCTGGCACGCTCTCCGACCTTCTTATAGAATTCATTGATTGCGATCAGCCTGAGACGCTCAAAACGGGCTGCCGACTGGCCGCCTTTCCGCTGTTTGCCCGGAACAGTCGAGGTGGTTCCGTTAATAGGCTCAATCCGGTTGCCACGGAGGAATCCCCAGTAGGATTCGCGTCGATCGAGGACAAGCAGGCCATAGACAAACTTCTCCTCAAGCATCAGCCTGAGTGGTTCCAGCTCGAAGTTCGAGCTGCACCGGTACATATAGGTGCCAAGCGGCTCGGGCGGCTCAACGATTATTGTCTCAAATGTGCTCCTGTCACCTCCGACATTAACGGCACCTGAGAAGACCGCCATCCCATTCGGTGGCGGGGTTTTATAGCCCTTCAGGCGCGAGAGGATCGAAGATAAGGCGCTCTGCACATTCGTCTTCGTCTGCTTGCTCTTGATGTTTGCGCACTGCCCGAACTCATCGCGGAGCTGTGCAGTTACATCGTATATCTGCTTATCTGGAGGAATATAGAGGGAGATCAGCTCGGTTCCGCTCCCCTCCTTCTCCTGAAGCCGCTCGAGCATCTTCTTGAACTCGTACCGTCGGCGTGCCTCATCCTTCTCGGTCTGTACTGTTTCGGCCATGGGGGTATGTCACCATTATAAAATGGGTAATTATTGTTCTTCTGCTCCAATAAAGATGATTATTGGGCATTATCTCTTCTGTCTGCACCTGAAAAGAAGAGCAATCGTCTTAGCATCGATTATCCTCCCATCATGCGCCATAGATTCTGCCTCCTTCCGGGGGAGGCAGACGACATCGATCACCTCATCGTCATCGGGCTTGAAGTTGTCTGCCGGTGAAAGGGTTCGTGCCTCATACAGGTGGATCACCTCATCGGTGAAGCCGGGAGAGGTCATGAGGACACCACGGGGGATGAGTTCATCAGATCGCATCCGCGTCTCCTCGATCAGTTCACGCGATGCCGTCTCTTCCGGCAGTTCTCCATCCTCCATCGTCCCTGCTGGCGCTTCATAGATGTAATCGCCAATTGCCGGGCGGAACTGGCGGATCAGGTAACAGTCATCGCCGTCGCATGGCAGCATCGCAACAGCACCGCCGGGGTGGACGATGATCGTCTCCTTTGTCCTGCCGTTTGGAAGATCGACGCTCTTCAGCTCAACAAAGAGGCGCTTTCCCTGGTAGATGATCGTCAAGGGAGCCTCCGGTAAGAGATCGGATCAGATCTGCCAACGGCATGAAACGCCTCCAGCCGATAGTGGCAGGACGAACAGGTGCCGCAGGCGAGGTCATCATTCTGGTAGCATGACCAGGTCTCTTCATAGGGAACAGAGAGATCAAAACCCACCTTCAGGATCTCCGCCTTGTTCATCCCGACAAACGGAGCATTCAGCGCAATCGGCTTCTCAGACATCGTCCCGAGGTTAATGACCGACTGGAATGCCTCAATAAATTCCGGCCTGCAATCGGGGTACCCGATATAGTCTCCTGCCTGCACACCGATGAAGATGGCATCGCCCCCTCTCGCCTCACAGAAGCTGGTGGCGATGGCAAGCAGATTCGCATTCCTGAAGGGAACATAGGTATTCGGGCGCTCTTCGGGGGATTCTTCATAGGTTTCAACTTCTATTGCAAAATCCGTGAGGCTGCTTGCCCCAAACGCTTTGAAATAGTCAAGCGAGATGACGACAGGAGGCTCTGCACCAAGCAGATCGGCAATCCTCTGCGCGCATCCGAGTTCCCGTGATTCCGTCCTCTGGCCATAGGTGATATGGAGAGGGAGGATATCATATCCCATATTCTTTGCATAGTAGGCAAGGGTGGCCGAGTCCATCCCGCCTGAAAGGAGACATACTGCTTTCATTTATTGCACCCCGATCTGCTTATGAAGCTGGAGCTGGAGACGGACGGGAAGATCCCATGTCATCAGCACCTCTGCAATTCCTCTGTAATTCGATCCATGGACAGGCGAGATGTAGATCTCACCCCTGATCGGAATAGATCGGATCTTTTCATAAACATAATCGAGATCCGCATCATCCGCCACGACACATTTGACCGAATCTGTCTGCCTGATATCAGCAAGAAGACTGAGATCGCTTCGCTCGCCCGATGACGGGCATTTGACATCCATGCAGATGGAAGCATATGGCTGAACCTGCCTAAAGGGGATCGTCCCATTCGTCTCGATATCGATTGTATACCCTCTGGAAGAGAGTTCTTGTAGAAGAGGAAGAAGCTCATCCTGCCGGAGGAGCGGCTCCCCCCCCGTCACACAGAGATACCGGATCCCGGTCTCTTCTATCCGGCGCAGAATATCGTCTGTAGTGAGATCTTCGCCTGTATTCGGGTCCCGCGCACCCGGGGTATCGCACCACCGGCAGTTGAGGTTGCATCCGGCGAGCCTGAGGAAACAGCAGCGCAGCCCCTGGTTTCTCCCTTCGCCCTGCAGACTCGGAAAGATCTCACAGACCTGCATATTCAGCGTTCAACCTCTGAGTAGCAGCCATCAGACTCCCAGACCCGCACCTTTGAAACCCGGCAGTCAAGCCCCATTGAGCGGCA
>NZ_JARVGN010000308.1 GCF_029762515.1 Methanocalculus sp.
CTCGGCATTCTCCATCCTGTTTGCACCTTCGGCGGTGAAGGGGAGTGTCACAACAGCGATCGTCAGTGCTCCTTCTTCACGCGCAGCCTTTGCTACAATCGGTGCGGATCCTGTTCCGGTACCGCCACCAAGACCTGCTGTGACAAAGACCATGTGGCTTCCGGCAATAGCCCTGTGAAGATCACCCTCACTCTCCAGAGCCGCTTCTTCACCCCTGCGGGGAACCGCTCCGGCGCCAAGCCCTTTTGTCGTCTGCCTGCCGATGAGTATTCTCCGGTCAGCTCTTGTCATTGCAAGGTGCTGGGCATCGGTATTGATCGCAATCATCTTTGCCCCATGGATATTCTCTTCGAACATCCGGGTGATGGTATTGGATCCCCCTCCACCACACCCGACGACGGTGATGATGGTGCGAAGACTCTTGAGGACATCCTCAAAGTCTTCATCATCCATGGTCCCTTCGAATTTCGGGTTGGCCTGTCCATCGACTATTGGCGAGCTTCGATATTCAGCAGGTGCCTCTCCGGCTACCTCGGCCTCTTCCGCCTTCTTCCGTGATAATGCCTCTTCCACGATTGATCTCATGTTATTCTCTCCAATCCCGGGATTGTGATCTCCTGCAGAACATGGGTGGTGACCATATCGGCCAAAATGACCCTCTCTCCGACATTGACGGCCTGCCCGCTGGCAAGCCTGCCGAAGAGTGGTCCTGCTGGTACCCCGAGTTTGCGCGCTTTCTCAGGGTCAAAACGTTCTCTGCTGATGATAAGGCGATCACCCTCTACAACAGCATGAGAATGTTTCGTGATCTGTTGTACACACAGGGTTATTAAATCACTTGCTAATTGTGCCTCTTCCTCATGATATCCGATGAAGGCAGGGAGGGCAACTGCCCCGCCTTTGGTAATTCTGAAACAGGGGGTGATGGTATCAAGGGCGGTGATGAACTCCTCTTTTCCCACCCTGAGCGCTTCGGTGAGGAGTTCTTCATTGATCCTGACCACCGATAATGCGCAGTCCCGCTCCATTCCATGGTTCTTCAGCAGTGATGCAGCCGCAATTTCTGATGCAAGGGCGGTTGCCCGGCTCCAGGTCTTCCAGGGCACACTTCCCATCTCATGAAGCATACCTTCTGTAACAAGTGGAAGCTGTAGTTCCCCGCAAAGCCCGGCAATCAGATCGTATTCCATCGCGCTGAGCGCTTTTTTATCGATATATCCGGCAACAGCCCCGGTCATTGCGGCCATTCTCCCCACCCTGTCAGCAGTCATGCCCCCTGCCTCCCGTGAATGGGCGATATGGCCAAATGCTCCCCGGGTCTCTGACGCGATCACTGTCTGCCGGACCGCATAATGGGTGCCTCCAAATCCGATCAGGGGCAGAAATGCTCCCGGTACTGCGGAGAGCACGCTCCGGGCAACGGCTTCTGCTGCATCTGTATCATGCCATTCCTTCTCAGTGCTCCCGATCTCGACAAAGAATGATGGGGTCGTCAGATCGGTCGGGCCATGATGGGTGATCTCATAGCCTGCACGATATCCATTGGGAGCATACAGCATCAGGTTCCGGAGCACCGCCTGCATCATTCCGGGATCGGCTGCCGGGAGTTCATCAGGTGCACCTCCATATGCCGCCTCTCCGAAGTTACCGGTCACATGAACCGTCAGCACCGGCTCGGGATTTACACTTGTGTGCCGCGAGAGGAAGATGATCCGATCCGCCTGCACCTTCTCATCGAGATCTTCTTCATGGATGAGCCTTCCATCGACCTCATGGAAGAGCCAGCCATCCTGAAGCAGTGGCCAGGCAGCCTCCCCCTCCTGCCCGATGAGATAATCGATCGCTCTTCTGATCGACACCCCTGCCGGATCAAGGCGGGAATGGATAAGCGCAGTTACCATGCTTTATATCTTTGATCCCGTCTCTAAAAGCCTTGATCCACGCTTCAGGTGCCTTCATGGCGGGTGATCCCATTCTGAAAATGCTATATCATCGGAATGCAATGATTGGTATATGTCATACGACGCAGTAGCTGAGGCATTTGCCGCTGAGGGTATTGAGAAAGAGATCAGGTGCGAAGAGGCATTTGCCATCTCCGAGAAGTACAACATAGAAAAATTTGACATATCCCGGTACTGCAACAAAAACGGCATCAAGATCCGTGGTTGCCAGCTGGGTTGTTTCAAATGAGCCGGTTCATCCGGGTGATCCCGGTACATGAGGCAGTATCCCGCCTCCTCTCCATCGCACCGGATCCCGGAACAGAGATGGTCGGACTATCAGGGGCGCTTCTCCGAATCCCGAATGAAGATATCATTGCGTCACATGATATGCCGGGGTTTGCGAGATCAATCGTTGACGGATATGCGGTACTCTCCTCTGACACCATCGGTGCCGGGGAATCGCTCCCTGCGATGCTCACCTGCACCGGCAGGATCGAGATGGGATCAGGTGATCCGGGATCGATTGTGGCTGGGGAATGCAGGTATGTCCCAACCGGCGGGATGATGCCGGAGGGGGCAGATGCTGTTGTGATGATCGAGTATGCCGAAGTGGCAGGGGATCAGATCCTTGTGATGAAGCCGGTCTCTGGTGGCGAGAACTATGTCGCAGCTGACGAGGACTTCAGATCCGGCGAGACGATCATTCCATCAGGCCACCGGATTCTTCCCCAGGAGACGGGTGTGCTTGCAGCAGCCGGTATCCTCTCTCTTCCGGTACGGCGCATACCGCGGATTGCGGTCATTGCAACCGGAAATGAGGTGGTCGCCCCTGATCAGGTGCCCTTGCCGGGGCAGGTGCGGGATGTGAATTCGATCGTCTGCGAGTCATTCATCCGGCAGTGCGGCTGTATCCCCCTGTCGCTTGGGATCGTGCCGGATGA
>NZ_JARVGN010000309.1 GCF_029762515.1 Methanocalculus sp.
AACCGAGGAGCCAACCGAGGAGCCAACCGAGGAGTCAACCGAGGAGTCAACCGAGGAGCCAACCGAGGAGTCAACCGAGGAGTCAACCGAGGAGCCAACCGAGGAGCCAACTGGGGGGCCACAGGGAGAGGATCTCGAGATATTACTGCCGGCCACCATGGAACGCCTCGGTGAGTTCAATGTAACACTGCATTCGGGAGACTCCTTTGAGGTGCAACCTGTCAACCGGAACGATACGATTGAGGTCGATCGCACCACACCCCTCGGTGCGCTTGACGCAGTCTATAGGGAAGGTGGATTGAATTATTCTACTTACTATTGCCTGCTGGAGAAGGAGCTGGAGATCGATAGCATCGAGGATATCGAGACGACATACGAATCGGCGTGGGTGGTATATTACGAGGATGATGAGAGTGTTTACTATGTCTGGAATGCGACGAGCCACAAACTATCAGACGGAGAAACTTTCTGGTTGATCTATATTCACCCGGAGCCCGACAATCGATTTGAAGAGGATATCGCAACTGCAACGCATGGGTTGTCAATTACCACGACCATCCAGTCGGAAAATGACTCTGCAGCTGGGGGGGGTTAAGTTCAATGATGTCTTGTTTGTCAGCTCTGAGATCGAAGCTGGCAATGGTATTGTTCACATTATCTGTGCAGTGCTGATCTCGCCCGAGGATGACAATACGCCGGAAGGAAACAAAAAATGAAAATCCGTTGAACGATGAACGCGGCCGCAATTGTGGTCGGCTATGGTGTCGGTGACAACCGATTCACATCTACCATACGGTGGTGAACCGGTTCTCAACCTCCCAAAAAGGAGAAAATGACTCTCGAAAATGCATGCGCTCCCATGGCGGGTGCTTCAGGGGGAGAATTTTTCGGCTTGTGACCATGTGTATCTAGGATATCTTGAGAATGTGGTGGCAGACTGTCTGATTTCATGCCGTCCTGAAGTTGGTATATGCTGGAAACCTCTCAAATGAGGTGACGTTTCGCATCAACTCTCCATGGGCCGACACTTGAAGAAGGTTTGTGGTGTGATCATGTATGATGATAGAATACTTGTGGTAGTGCTGATATGTTCTCTGCTGTTCTGTACGATGTGCATTGTTTCTGCAAGTGCATTGGTGGGAAATGTGGATGGATCCTCGCCAGGTGATGAGATATGGATGGATGGCACCCCTCCGGTCTCTGAAATATTCAAAGAGCTAAATGAGACGTATCCGTTCACCGAAAATCTAATTGGAGCAAACAGTCTGAAAAAAGAGGGATATTCGATCGGCGATGAGGAAACATTTGATTGTTCTGATATGATTGAAGAAAAGTTATACAGAATCAACGCAACATGTGAAGCAGTCGGTGACTATTGCTACATATTCGTTGAAGAAAATCAAATATTGCCTGAGGCGAATGCCATCGCCGACGTGTTCGATGACGTTATCTACCCTGAGGATACGAAAATATTCGGAAATCCGCGTGATGTTGATGGAATTTCCCGGATATTCATTCTTTTCCTCGATTTCACGTCTGAGTCGGACATCGGAGAATCTGAATCATCTTGTTGTGGATATTTTCACCCAAAGATTGGGGACACTACCGATATTATACATATCAATGTCGATAATCCAGAGGATGAAATAAAGTCCACCATCGCCCACGAATTCCAGCACCTTATCCATTACCGTCATGACCCGAATGAAACGCGTTGGATTAATGAGGGCTGTGCTATGTATGCTTCATTTGCCTGTCTTGATGTCCCGCAATACTCTCATGTTTACGAATACATGAGACTGCCCGATGCCCCGCTTGTGGCGGCCGATGTGCGATTTTTATATACCCGGGAGAATATGGCCCACTATGGGGCAAGTTATCTCTGGACCCTATACCTCTCCGAAAACTTCGGCGATCTCTCGAATCGGTCCGGACATGAGGGATTCATAAAGGATCTCGTCGAAAACAAAGAACATGGTATACCGGGAATTGATGCGACGCTTGCTCTCCACGGGTACGAAGAACGCTTCGATGACATCTTCAAGCAGTGGGTGGTTGCGAATTATCTCGAATCTGAAGGAAAAGATCCTCCGTTGGGATACGCATCGCTCAATTTACCACACCAGCCTCCAGCCAGAGCCGGACGCGCAGACCTCAGGGAATTGGATGTTTCCACTTTCTCGTTCCCGGAGAAAAAAATGCATTCGTGGTCTGCCGCGTATTATGAAATAAAGACAGACGATCCGGAGAGGATTACCTGTACCAATGATAGGGGCTTCTGGAATACGAGTTTTGTCAACGAGCACGGGAATGTCGTCATCGTCATCTCACCTCTCGACGATCACGGCAACGTCACATTGACCGTTTCGGAAGAACATCTGTTTGTACCCGTAGATTTTGATGAGGAATGAAAAAGAGAATCATCTCTGGAAGATACTGGTAGGAGGGAACCGAATACTGGGTGCAACAAGAATTGATTTGCCGGTATTATGTGCGAAAGGCCATCGCGCAACAATCATTCACCTCCATTTCATCGTTATCGAAATTACAGGTCTCCTAACCCAGCAAGCTACCGACATCAGCGTGTACATCCTCGCTAGCAATTGGTTTATAATTCCAACAAAAGATAGAATAACTGTCGCTCGATAGGGGAATTTCTGAAGGATTATATTTCATATCCCTTGAAATCTGCAGGGAATCCCGTCTTTACTTATAGAGAGTGTGCAATTCCATGGTCTGCCCGGTTCTCTTGAATGTTCTCATTTTAACCAAAGGACAAATTGCTCATCAATGAATATGTTAATATTTCCCGAAGTCTTATTGTATATGCACAAATCACAGTGCATCGATGGTCTAGTGGCATGACTTT
>NZ_JARVGN010000030.1 GCF_029762515.1 Methanocalculus sp.
CTGTTTCAGTTTCGGGGTCTCGATGAACCCTTCCCTCAGAAGGACAAACGCCAGTATCCGGTTGCCCTTCATCTCATCAGGTATCCCGACGACCGCCGCTTCTCCAACGGCCTTGTGTGCAACCAGTGCGCTCTCGACCTCCGCTGTTCCGATGTTATGGCCGGAGACGATGATCAGGTCGTCTGATCTGCCAAGGATCATAATATACCCCTCTTCATCCCGGACAGCAAGATCGCTTGCAGTGAAGGTATCCTCAGGTCCGCTCCAGTACATCCGGTACCGCTCTTCATTCTGGTGCACCATCCGCGCCATCGACGGCCAGGGCTCCTTGATGATCAGCTGCCCGGATATGCCCGGCGGTACTGGTTTTCCTTCCTTGTCGACGATATCAACGAGAACACCGGGGATCGGCTTTCCTGCAAATCCGGGTTTCATCGGCTCTCCGATCATCGTGGTGATCATATGCATCCCGGTCTCGGTCTGCCACCAGGTATCGACAATCGGGAGTTTGCCCTTTCCGATTGTGTGATAGAACCACTCGAATGCTTCGGGATTCAATGGCTCTCCCACCGACCCGAGGAGGCGGAGGCTGGAGAGGTCGTATTTGTTCGGGTACTCCTCGCCAAACCGCATGAACATCCGGATTGCGGTCGGTGCGGTATACATGATGGAGATCCCGAACTTCTCGATATATTTCCACCAGATCCCGGCATCCGGGTAGTCCGGGGTGCCTTCGGTGATGAAGATGGTCGCACCAACAAGGAGCGGGCCATAGACGATATAGGAATGGCCGGTGATCCAGCCGGGGTCTGCTGTACACCAGTAGACATCGGAGTCCTTGATATCGAGGATGTACTTGCTTGTATAGTAGGTTCCGACCATGTACCCGCCGGTTGTATGGACGATACCCTTCGGCTGGCCGGTTGTCCCGGAGGTATAAAGGATGAAGAGGGGATCTTCTGCATCCATCGGCTCAGATGCACAGTTCTTTTCACTCTCCTCCATCAGTTCATAGAAATCTCTCTCAAATTCGGAGAGGAGGCTGATCTTCGGAGTCTGTGTCCTGAGCACAACGACGTGGTCAACAGTTGTCGCATTGATCAGCGCCTCCTCAAGGATCGGCTTGAGGGGAATGGTCTTTCCACGCCTGATGCTTGCATCGGCGGTGATCACAACTTTGGCACCGGCACCGGTGATCCGTGCATGCAGCGCATCGGATCCAAATCCGGCAAAGACGACCGAATGGACTGCACCGATACGTGCACAGGCGAGCATGGCAATGATCTGCTCGGGGACATTTGGCATGTAGATGCAGACGGTATCGCCCTTTCCGACACCGAGGCTCTTCAGGCCGTTTGCAAACCGCTCAACCTCACGGAGAAGCTGCCAGTATGTCAGGCTCCGGGTCGATCCGTCGTCTCCCTGCCAGAAGACTGCGACCTTATTTCTCCGATGGCCGGCGATATGCCGGTCCAGACAGTTATAGCTTATATTGGTTTTTCCATTGATGAACCACCGGGCAAAGGGATGCTTCCACTCCTTCACCGTCTCCCAGGGCTGGAACCATTCAAGCTCATGGCTGATTCGTGACCAGAATCCATCCGGATCAGTGATATACCCCTGGTACGCGTGCTCGGCATCCTTGCACCATGCCTCTTTCCTGTATTCAGGATCAGGCATGTACTTCTTTGTGCTCAATGTCACCTGCTTCTCGGACATGGTCCCTCCAAATTGACATGATTAATTGTGTAGAATGATAGATCCGGTTCTCCGGCATCATATAAAAACATGGTATTCTGGGATTTTAACCCTGGAATATGGGGGAGGGTATTCTGTTCTCTCCCTGTTTGGGCAGAAGTGATGGATTTCTGCTCTGTTTTAGTCGTATTGTCTCCAGGTGTGGGAACAGGAGACACACCGGAAGAACCGGACTTCACTTTCATCCGCGGACCGGAGCTGCCTGAGCCACCAGTACGCGACGTTATGGTCACACTCCGGGCACCGGATGGCACAGGTCGGGAGTGTCGGGATGGCATCATCTTCGTCAACGATCACGATCTCTTTCTCGACTCTGGTTTTTGTCACTTTGAGGGATTCGGAATCGGTGATATCTTCAGAATAGTCACATCTCCGGCAATGCATCTTTCCGGATCTGGCGATCATCAGGCTCTTACATTCTGGGCAGAAACGCATGACTATAGTATATGCACTGGATCTTTAAAGACTCCGCCATTCTGATATGCTAGTGACGTCTTCCTCATCCTTTTTCTGATCCCCCGTTCAATATATTGTAATGAACGAATACCTGGTTCTTCTCTCCTGTATCGGCTTTCTCCTTTTTCTTCTGCCACACAGGTATAACTGGTATGCAGGGATAGTCGGTTGGGCATCAATATCACTTCTCCTCCTTTTCGAATTGCCGGGTTTTCTTCAGATCAATAATTTCCTCTATCCGATCCTCGGAATCCTCTCGGTACCGTTTGTCTATCTTACGGCACGGCGGCTTCTGATGAAGGATCCTGTTGTAGGAAGCCTGACGAGGGCGGCTGCCTTCTCCTTTTTGATCTATGCTCCATTTGGCTTTTATGAGCCATTGAAGAACTGGCTGATCGGGGTCGTCGTCAACCAGACGGTATGGGTGCTGGAACTTCTCAGGTATCCGGTGACCCTCTATGAATGGAATACGATCATGGCAGGATCGATACCGGGTTTTGATATCGGGTTCCGTGTCGAGATCATCCTCGGGTGCACCGGAATCACCAGCATAGCGATCATGCTCGCGGTTGCAAATATGGTGCCGACGACAACCCGGCAGAAGATCCTCTCATTCCTCCTGATTGCACCGACAATTTACCTGTTGAATCTCTTCAGGAATGCCTATGTGATCATGGCATATACCGGCCAGTGGTACCCCTGGTTCCCTGATCTTGTTGGAAATGGTAATTACGGGTATGAAAGCTTCTTCTGGGCACACAATGTCTTCTGCGAGCTTCTTGCACTTGTCGTCCTGATAGCAATCGCCTATGGCCTCTTCCGTTTAATCCCCGATTTAGGGGTACTGGCAGAAAAGCTGGTCTCCCAGTATATCCGGGATATCAGGCAAGTCTTCCTGAAAGGTAGATGATCCGCTGGATTGCCGAGAGATTTGTGCAGATCGCAATGATGATCACCGAGACCCAGATGAATCCGGTGACGCCGCCGAGGATCAGCACAAGCAGGGTCTCGGGTCTTCCAAAGAACCCGACCCCTTCAAGCGGATCGTCAATTTTGCCGCAGACACGGTCTGAATAGCCAACCTCCGCATAAACAACCGGCTTGATGAAGGTGTTCATCATGGAGCCGATGATGGCGAGTGCGACAACCCCGAAATCCGCTATCGGGGGGAGCGTGGTGAAACCGGATATAATGGCAATTCCCGAGAGCCCGACACCAAGGAGTGCGAGCACATCGATGTATTTGTCAACAATCCAGTCGAGAACCGCGCCGAAATTACTGTCATGATTGGTTTTACGCGCGACACTCCCGTCAACGAGATCGAGGATTGCAGAGATGAAGAGGAGGAGGGATCCCAGAATGAACTGCTGATAAACAAAGGATAAAGCACACCCGATTCCGAAAATAAGCGAAAGTATGGTGATCTGGTTTGGGGAGAGACCCAGACGTACACAGAGGTTAGCGATCGGTTCCAGATACCGCATGCAGTGTGGACGTAATGTGGTAATGTTCATATTTCCCTCAACCAGCCTGTAATAAACCCTATATTCTTAAGGTATTCAAAGAGATATATCAATCGAGAGGATCAGTATGAGAGCGCATCCGAAAAAACCACAGGTCCTGATGATGTCCGAGATCACCGCAGATGGTAAGCTGACATTAAAGAAGGATGCATCGAGCAAGATCCTGATGAAATACATGGCAGAAGAGACCGAGACCCTTCTTCATACGACACGGGCAGAATGCGACGCGATTATGGTCGGATCCCGCACGATCCGGATCGACAACTCATTTCTGACGGTCAGGAAAGTCCCCGGCAAGAGCCCGATTCGCGTCATCCCAAACAGCAGGGGCGATCTGCCGCTCACTGCAAATATCTTCAAGCCTGATGCACAGACCGTCATTGCCGTCTCTGAAATTGCATCCAGCGAACGGATCGATGCGATCAGGGCAACCGGCGCTGAGGTGGTTGTCTGCGGAGAGACCGAAGTGGATCTCCCCCTCCTCCTTGAGACGCTCTATGAACAGTATGGTGTCCGGAAGATGATGGTCGAGGGTGGGCCAACCCTGAACTACCATATGCTGCACAACTGCCTTGTCGATGAGATACGGCTCATCCACCTGCCCTTCATTGTCGGGGGAGATGATACGCCCTCACTTGTCGGTGGGATGCATATAGAGACAGAAGACGAGATGATCCGGCTTGAACTCCGCACCCATTATCTCTGCGGCACCAACCTCGTCACCGAATATGATGTACTCTATCCCGTTAAATCATGAATTACATTGAACGTCAGATAAAACAGCAACAGAGGATCAGGCAGCTTAAAAAAGGAGGCCTTATTCTTCTCTTCCTTGTTCTTGGTATCTTTGCCATTGTCGGTATCTTCAGCCTCATCGATCCCATGGGCGGAACCGATGTCCCGGTGATCAGGATTGAAGGGACGATGATCACCGGAGAAGCACGGTCCGGCGGCTATACCGGAAGCGAATATATCGGCAGCCAGATTCGAAAGGCAGCAGACGATCCCCTGACACGGGCGATCGTGCTCAGGATCGATTCCGGCGGCGGCACCCCGGCAGCAGCCCAGGAGATCATCCGTGATATCATCTATGCAAAGCAGAAGAAGCCGGTTGTCGTCTCGATGGGCGATATTGCAACCTCTGGTGCATACTATGTTGCCGCATATGCTGACCGGATCTATTCGAGTCATGATACCATGACCGGGGGTATCGGGGTGATGTGGATCTTCTATGATACAAGCGATCAGCTCAGGAAAGAGGGGCTTGAGATCGATGTTGTAAAATCAGGTGAGATGAAGGATATGACCCATTCATATCGCGGGCTCACTTCAGATGAGGAGGAGGTCGCCCAGGATCTCGTTGATGCGAGTTTCAACCGGCTTTTTGCGGATATCAGCAGCCAGCGAAATATCAGCCGTGAATCTATCGAAGATGCACGCATGATCCGTGGCGAACAGGCTCTTGAAATCGGGCTCGTTGATGAGATCGGCAACCTTCAGGATGCAATCGCCGGGGCCCGGGAGATCGCCCGTTCCCGCTGATTTTTTCCGTGAATCACCCGCGCAGAGGGGTTCAGACGAGTGATATTGGATCGCTCTTCATGAACTCCCGGCAGACTGACGTTGCATAGTGGCCGGGGGGGAGTGTGAAGGTAAGCCGGGCAGTATCACTTTCTGTTTCTGCGTGTATCTCTGTTCTCAGCACGATCGGCCTGATTGATCCGTCAAATGCGCATTCCAGGTAGCCTGCCGCTTCCCTGAATGCACCTGATCCGATCCCGGCCTCTTCCGAGAGCCTGAGCATATACTCCTCCATCGGGCCCGGGTTTGAGATTGATGATCCGCCCGGCATGAATGCCGCGATCATCGCCCTCCCCCGTTTGATATGCTGCCGTGCAGTCGGGAGGTTCTTCTCTGTTGCCCGGTCAGATCTCCCGTTTAAGTAGACAAGGGTGTCTCCCGCTTCGGGCTCATGCAGGGGGAGGCCGCGGTCAAAGCGATCCGAGATGGCAGCATTGAAGAGGTAGGACTGCCATGCCGAGACGAACATGGTGAGGAGTTTTGGGGGGAGGGCTTTGAGAGCTCCCTTGTGATCGCCTTCGTGTTTTGAGAGATAATCGAGCATCGCCCGTTCGAACCCAAGCCTGACCGGAAGTGCATATAATGCCTCCTTTGCATCGCCCGTCTCCCTGAATGCCGCCCGTGCCGTTTTTACCTCCTCGTCTTCATTTGGGAAGGGATCGCCGATGTAGATATCAACCGCCTCCCGGTATTCGCCACGCAGGATCGCCGATCCGACCCGGTGGGTGACCGGTTTCTGGGCACCGAACCGCTGAAGCCCGAAGTAGTTTGGGATCCCAGCTTGTACGGTTTCTGTTATGCCGGGGAGACTGGCGAGGTTCTCCCTCTCACAGCCGCGAATGCTGATGACAAACCGGTTCCCTTCAAGATCCCCAAGCGAGAGGCCGAACTGGTGCTGGTTCACCGGCTCGACTGCCATATCCTTGAATGAGAGTGCCCTCACCTGGTCTTCTTCGACCTTATAGAGCGAGATATAGTGGGTGGCAACGGCGTTTCTGTCCTTTGTGCCGGCCCAGCCGATCCGTTTCCTGCTGATCCCAAGCCGCTTTGCGATCTCCTGGATCGCATGCTGGTGCTCCCATGAGCGGCGGGTGACGGTGCAGATCAGGTACGGCCCGCTCCCTGTGAATGGCTTTGGGATCTCTTCGACAACAAAGTCTTCAGGTGAGGATCTCAGCTTCCCCCCGATACCGGGATGGTCGTCTCCATAGTACCGCATCTGAAGCTCATGTTCCAGGGGATAGGGACTCTGCATCATAGCAGTTTCAGATCTGATGTGACCCGGTTGAGGAGTTCGGATTTTGCGGGTCCAAGGCCAAGGGCGGTGACGGTTCCCGGCGGGATCTCGGTCAGCCCTGCATCCTGGATGATGCATGCGGGGATGCCGTTTGCTTCTGCAACAACCTTCAGTTCATAGAGTGCCCGCTCCCCGCTCACCTTCAGGGCGACCTTCTTCTGCCCCTCATCCATCCAGGCACGTTTTGAGGCGGCACTGGCCTTCTCATAGGCGCCGACGGCTGCATGGGCAAGCTGTGCGCATTTCTTCCCGCAGCTCATCTTCACGTCGTCCCTGACGATCAGGCATTGTTTCCATGCAAATTCGGGGCTCTCTCTCATCGTGGTTACCAATTGGGCGGGATGGAAGAAATATATGCCCCAAGTACCCGGAGTGCTATAGAAATGTGGGGAATTATGGGAGATTAAAATAAAATATATTTATTAATATTATATCATTTTCGCTCAGGAAAAGGCATAAGGTGTATATGATTAGAGTGTGTAAAGAAAAGAAGCGAAATGGCGCCTCAAGAAAAACCCAAGACATGGATTATTATCCGTGACGGAGCGACAGTAAAGGATAATGCTATAGAAGCCCTGGCTTTTGCCGAGGCAGTCTCCAATATGCAGCGTGCTGTTGATAATATTGGTATTTCAAAATTCGGAAAGGCCTATAAAAAAGAAGATTTCCGGCTTTATCTTAAGGAGATCAGGAAAGGTAGTATCATTGTACCTTTATTCCCGGTATCATATGGAACCGGACTTGACGGTGAGAACACTTTTACCGATATTACCGGGTGCTTTGAGCGGCTTATGGATATTCTGAATACCAATCCGGATGCTTTTCCAACACACCTTGACAAGGAGATAGAAGATCCATCTGCACGAATTGGTCTCCTAAAAAGCCTTCTTTCCTTCGCTTCGTCGGGATCCACCATAGAAATAAAAACCTCCATTGAACAACCTGATCATGGAAGCTTCATTCCAAAACATCAGAAGGAATACCTTGAAGAACTCGTCTTCAAATACGGAGGTACAGGTATTGTCAGTATACAGGGAGTTATCATAGGGATCCGTGGCGATAATCTCTCGTACTTTATCGTAAATACTACAGTCGGACGGAACATCAACTGCTATTTCAAACCTGAAATAGAAGATCAGGTGAAAAATCTCTATAAAAAATGGGTTCGTGTGACCGGAAATATGATACAGACACAAAAAAACTATAGAATTGACTCAGTAGAGAATCTGGAGCAGGTGAAGTTTGAAACTCTTCATACAATTGGTCAATACATCCTGTTGAAACCAATTACCTTCACCGTCTCCTATGACAATAATGACAAACAATGGTGTCTGTTCAACAATGATCTTGCTCTCTATGGGTGTGGAGATAATTACAAAAAAGCAATTCAGTCTCTTGAAGAGGAGATAGAGGGACATATTCTCAGCTTCAGTGAATATCCTGATGATATGCACTCTGAAAGTTCACTCCAATTAAAGCAGGGACTCCTCCAATATCTTGATTTCAATGAGGTAAAAGGCCTTATTGATATAAGATATGGAGGGGCATAGAGATGCCCATAAAAAAACGTGACTTTGAACGGGCTGCCAAAAATAAAGGTTTTCTCCAAATCAGAAGAGGAGATCATATCTTTTATCGCTTCAAGGATCACGAGGGAAAGATTGTTGACAGCATCCATACAAAAGTGAGCCATGGAGGTAATGGGGATATTTCAGAGAGCCTCCTCTCGAAAATGTACAAGCAGATGATGTTCACGACAAAAGCCGATCTTCAGAACTATATTGCATGTACTGTGACTGAAGATGAATACCGTGAAATGCTTCGTTCAAAAGGTTATATTGTTTGAGGCGAGGCAGTTGCACGGACAAAAGCCACTCTTTTGATGGGATGGATATGTTTATTGCCCTTACCTGAGAGGTTCTCCCATGACAGAACTTGAGATTGGTATGAAGGCACCGGATTTCTGCCTCCCAGATATCGATGAGCATATGGTATGCCTCGTGGAGGAGCGGGGCGTCTTTGTGATCATCTACTTTTATCCAAAAGATAACTCCTCAGGCTGCACCCTTGAAGCCCGCTCCTTCTCTGATACGATGGAGGAGTTTGCCCGTGATAATACGCCTGTCTTTGGGATCAGCCCGGATTCGATCGCAACCCACCGGCGTTTCGCCGAGAAGCAAAAGCTCACCGTCTCCCTCCTCTCAGATCCCGAACACCTGGTGATCGAGGCGTATGGCGCCTGGAAACAGAAGAAGATGTACGGCAGGGAGTATATGGGGGTTGAACGGAGCACCTACATCATCGATCCTGATGGAAATATCGCCCACATCTGGCGGAAGGTGAAGGTGAAGGGGCATGTTGAAGAGGTGGTCGCGAAGCTTGAGGAGCTGAGAGCAGAGAAGCGTTAGGGGCAGGCGAGCTCGCATGCCCGGCAGTGGTCGATTATCTCTCTGGCTCTCTTTTTATCTGCATTCATCCTCTGCATGCACCGCTGCCGGCTGTATGTTCCGGTTTCAAACGCCCCCATCGGGCAGGTGCTGATACAGTACCCGGGGCATTCAGGGCAGGGGTTTGTGAGATCGACTGGTGCCGGCGGATTGGATTCGATATTCGCCCAGACTGCCCGGAACCTGATCCTCGGCCCAAATCCCGGCACCAGCACAAGGTTGTTTCTCCCCATAATGCCGATTCCTGCGATTACTGCGGCATCCTTGAGATAGATCCCGCCGTCATCGAGCTGGTAGGGGATCAATTCCGCAGTGATCCCGTGTGTTTCATTCAGCCACCCGGCAATCGATCTCCCGATTGCTCCAAGCTGTCGATCCCCCGGTGTGCCACGCCCCTCCTCCCAGTGATCCATCTCCGGCGTGGCGGGATCATGGAAGAGCCCGAGGATGATGTAGGTGCCATCGTCTCTCACTGATCCCTGGTTGCCGTCTGCCTCGGCTGATGGACAGTTTTTGAGCATGGCTGCCGGGATTGTGCCTGCCACGTCCGCCCCGAGCCTGAGGGCATGCCGGACCGCTTCCCTGAGAATCTCACTGTCACTCTTCATCTGCAAAGGATGGAACCGGTGAGTGAAAAAAGATCCGGTCTCTCATCCCCGCTTCCTCTATGAGTGGCGTAACTTCTCCTGCCCCCCTTGAAAAGAACCATAACATCATGGGGAGAAGTATTCAGGTGATGACCCTCCCTCACCCCCGCCATCCCGTGCCCGCATTTGATCTCTTCAATGTCCTCTTCGAGCAGATCTTTGATCCAGTGATGACCGTCGTCCTCAGCTTTGACGCACAAGTCGATGAA
>NZ_JARVGN010000310.1 GCF_029762515.1 Methanocalculus sp.
ATGGCACCCCCGATTGAATCCCCTGACGCTGCTGCTGATGCTGCTTCAAAACTTGTCATTACAGCTGTTATGGATTGTGAGAGGGTGCTCAGGATCTCAAACAGTGCTATGAAGATTGCGGACATCGCTGCATGCATCGGGATTAAGAGAACGACAAAGCCCATGCTTGCAAGTTCACGCCGCTTTCTCATAAGTACCTGCTCAAGCATGGAGTCTGCAACAACGGTGCCGATCTTTTTTGCATCCCCACCCATCTTTGCTGTGTCGCGGAAGATGCTGAAATACTTATAAATGAAATTGCTCCCACACTCGCCGATGAATCGTTTCCATGAGAGGTCTTCATCCAGCCCGAGGTTCAGTTTGGAGTAGACTGACAGAAGAAGGGGAGAGAGGGTGGGCATTGATTTCTTGTCAACCATGGCGAGTGCTGTTGACAATGTTACGGATTTTCCTCCCATAACCGCCCCGATACCCCGGATAAAATTTGGAAATTCATCATCGCGGGCGATGACATTGCTATTGTCAATATATGCCAGGACCGCAAGCGGGGTGAGCATGAATCCAACAAGCATAAAGACGACTCCCGCCGGAACGCCAATTGCCCAGGTGACAAGCCATGCGATGATCGTTACCGGGATGATGATCTTCTCCAGCTTCTTGATCATCGCCTGCTCTTTAGAGGACCATTCTTCTGATTTATAGACACGATCGTCGGTTGGAACGGTTTGAAACATCGTTGCGATACCAAAGAAGGAGATAAGGATCACGATTACATAGGTGATCCCGAGGGTCTCCTCAACTGAACCCGGCGTATAGATCGCAACCGATATCATCAGCGTGATGGCAATCACAACAGAGGAGAGGAGCATGGCGATGTAGGCATCCGCCCATTTCTTCAGGAGTTCATATCCTGCCTCCTGGTTATTTCTGAAGATCTCCATTGAGGAAGAGAGCTCACCATTCAGGAAATCTATGTCCGGGACACCTGATTCCATCGCATTTCCAAATCGCCGAAGCAGGGTCTTCAGAATTGCATTCTCAACCCGTTCGCCAACGATTGTTATCGCCTGGACATAGCTGTATCCAAACCGCTTGACAAAGAACTCGATCTTCTTGATGTACTTTGATGATGCATACTCCTTCTTCTCAGCGGTGCTTGCAAAGATCTCTGGCCGTGTTGCTTTTGCGATTGCAAGCGAATCCATGTACGTGACCATCAGGAGGATATCTGATGCCATCCTGCGGTCATCAAAGACTCTGGTGATCCGTTTGTATATCTTCTGAAAGAGATCTTCAAAGGGGAGTTTCCCTTCATTATTCTCCCGAAGGCGTTCAACAACATCCTCAAACATCTCTTCAGTCGCCTCCGATATCGATCTTTAAGAGACCCTGCTTCCTGACTTTTGTCAGCATATTGAAGAGATCATAGTAACGGGTGAATCCAGCCTCATGGAGCTTCTCAAGTATTTTGGCACGTTTATCGATCTCAAGGTAGATGTCGGCTTTTCTTCGCTCAGGAATACCGAGCATCGTGGCAATCTTATACTCAAGCAGGAAGCTGATACCTTTTGCATTAAAATTAAAGGTGTCGGTCACCGGTTCCCATGAGAATGCCTCGACAAAGGAGAATCCCTGGCTCTCGGGATCATATCCGACCAGCTCGGATATGGAGAGGACACGCCGCACCGTCTCACCGGTGGGCCGCTTCACCGCACTCTGGATGACAACGAGGTTTAAGCTGTCTACAAAGGTCTTTGGAATGAGGATAGGATCACCTGTTAAACGCTGGATCAGCTTTTCAACAGTTGATGCATGGAATGTTGCCATGACCGGGTGGCCTGTCTGCATCGCACCAAAGGCGACCGATCCCTCGACACCACGGATCTCTCCAACCAGAATCTGGTTTGGCCGCTGCCTGAGTGCGGCACGGAGGAGATCGAACATCGTCACTTCGCCCCCTTCACCCTCGCCTTTTCCTTTGCCCTTTGCCACCTCTCGTACCCAGTTCTTGTGAGGGATGTTCAGTTCCGGGGTATCTTCAATGGTGACGATCTTATTGTCGGGTGGCAGGAAGGCGGTGATTGCATTCAGGGTGGTGGTTTTGCCTGATGCTGTTTCACCTGAGACAAAAAGAGACATCCCGTATTCGATGAGAAGCCAGAGGTATGCAGCACACATGTAGTCCATACCGCCACTGTCGATGATATTTAAGATCGAGAGCGGCTCTCCCATCGCTTTTCGGATGGTGAAGTTGCTCCCATGCCTGCTGATCTCGGTTCCATAGACGATGTTGATACGGGAGCCGTCCAAGAGCGTTGCATCGACGATGGGGCTCTTGTAGGTGATCGGGCTTTTAATACGCTCTGCCATCTTCAGCACGAAGAGATCGAGCTCATCGGATTTTTTGAATTCGATGACAGATTTCAATCCTTTGAAGATCTTATGCTCGATGAAGATCGGCCCGACGCCATTGCAGCTGATATCTTCGATATAGCTATCCTGGAGAAACGGCTTTAAGATCCCCATATCGACTTTGTCGCGTATGAGGACGTACTCAAGTGCGGTATATTGTGCTGGTGTGACAATCACTTTTCCATCCGCAGTCTGGGGGACTCCTGGAAATTTACGTGCTACCGAGTCCTTCTTTGTGTCCCCGAGATCCTTCTGGAGGAAGTTCATGACTTTATCTTTCAGGGATGTTGAGACCTCAGCTTCCCCGGATTCAATGAGTGCGGTATCTGTTGATGTTTTAATATATGTTATCTCTTTTAAGAGTTTTTTGAGGAGATCGGCTCGTTCTTTTTCTGTTACCGGATCATAATCGAGGGCATCAAGGAGATCTACGAGCTTACATTCGATTGCGGCGTT
>NZ_JARVGN010000311.1 GCF_029762515.1 Methanocalculus sp.
GGGGAGAATAACTGCTCCGGCATCATGGGCTGCGAGCATATTCTGGAGATGCACCCGCGAGTACGGCGTCTCCCGCGGCACAAGGATCAGCGGGCGCCGTTCCTTCAGGCAGACATCGGCGGCTCTTCCGATCAGGGTATCCGAGATCCCATGTGCGATTCCGGCAAGAGACTTCATCGAACATGGGACAACGACCATTCCATCGAACCGGAATGATCCGCTTGCGATCGCCGCTGCCAGATCCGAATTTTCCTCACGGATAACCCTGACATTCGAAAACGAGATCCCTTCAAGGGCTGCAATCGTCTCCGCGGTTCCGCTCACCACCAGGTGCACCCGGCACTGTTTCTCAAGTTCCATCAAAAGCCGTTCTGCATAGATCATGCCACTTGCGCCGGTCACCCCGACAACCAGTTCCTTCATGGTACCTCTCCCCTCTCATCTTCTGTTTCTATTGGAAGCTTATCTTGTTTTGTTGCCGGACGGATCGAAAGCACCCCGGCTGCTGCGAGAGCAACCGCTTCACGGTGCTCCCCGGGGCAGTAGATGCCAAGCCGCCACTGCGATCGCCGGATCTCATTCATCCCCCGGATCAGAGGCGATATCTCATCAAGCGAGACGACGTCATGCCGGTTCTGCACCAGCACCCCCATCACCATGTCGGTGGGAAAACCGGGTATATCCACACAGACCTCATGTGATGCAACACCGGCATGTGAGGCTATCTCTTCTGCCAGCGTAAAAGAGGCGCTCAGATCCGGCTGGGGGATACGGGCACGGTTGATTGAGCCAACCCCGACATACACGGCCCGCTTGTAGAGATTCCTGGTCAGGAGACGATGGATCATCTCCTGTGCAATCCCGCTTTCGGACTCCCGAAACGCCTGGATACATTCGGAATCATCCATTGCCACCAGACGGTCCGGGTCACCGCCACTTACGCAATGCTCATGTGCGGCAATGAGGAACATCCGTTCAGCTATCCGGGATACATGATGAAAATAGACGGCAGGCCGCATCAGGGTTCGTGCAACCAGGAGCGATTCTGCCGCCTGAACGCCGGAATCATCCAGGATAAGGCCTGATGGCGTCAGGACCGTGCTCCTGATGATCCGGTGGGAATCAACCGCACCATAGGGAACGCCTGTGTAGTGGGCATCCCGGTGCAGGTAATCCATCCGGTCGACATCAAGTTCCCCGTGGATCGCTCCCGAAAGCCGGTGGTTACCCCCGATCACGGCAGCAACCTCACCGGGATCAATGCCGGCTGCCGCAAGTGCTGATGCGGCAGAGGGCTCTTCAAGCAGATCATCGACAGCATCATGGCCATGGCCGCAGATCGACTCCATCAACGGTTCGATCGCATGCGAGAACGGCCCGTGGCCGATATCATGCAGGAGGGCAGATGCCCGGAGAAGGAGGGAGTCATCCTGATCTAGAGAGAGATGGTTACAGAGGCGTGTCGCCAGATGCATTGTCCCGAGTGCATGCTCAAACCGGGTATGGTTTGCACCCGGATAGACAAGGAATGAGAAGCCGAGCTGCCGGATCATCCTGAGCCGCTGGAGGGCGGGAGTATCAAGGAGGAGGCGGATCGGATCGTCCACCTCGATATCCCCATGGACCGGATCCTTGATCATCTTGGATCGCATGGATCCTGGAGCCGGTGCCCCTTGTGTATGCATAGTGAGATCTATGAGGCACGAGAGGTATTATATACCCCTCCCCGCCAGCTGCCATGCGGAACCCGGATTTCAAAGGCTGCACCCCCAAGAGTGCCACAGGCAGCTTTGATCGAGATCCCGGTGATCGAGAGGATCTCACTGATCAGGAAGAGACCAAGACCGGTACCCTTCCCCGCCCCATACTCGAAGAGATGGGCTTGTAGTGATGAATCGATCCCATCCCCGTCATCTTCGAGACAGATACAGAGATCCCCTTCTGCCTCACGGCACGAGGCCCGGAACCGGGATACCGAGTTCCCCCCATACTTCATCGTATTATCGACGAGGTTGTACATCGCCTTCTCAAGGAGGGGATCAGAATAGATCTCGTATCCCGATACCTCGTTCTCGAGCGTGATCCCATCCGGGCTCCTTGTACCAAATCCCCGGTTGATCACCATCCTGAGATCCTGCCAGGCAGGCCCATGAACCCCGACCCTCTGGTAATCCTGGGTGAATGCAGAGATCCTGTGGATCCGCTCGATGGTTGCCTCAAGGCCTGCACAATACTCGGATGCCTGTGGGTCGGTGATCAGATCCTTCATCAGTTCCGTGTATGCGGAGAGGCTGTTGAGCTGGTTGAAGATATCATGGCGTGTTACGCTCTGGAGGAGGTTGAGCTTCTCATTTGAACGGGAGAGCTCCTCTTCCATCTCCCGCCTGCTGGTGATATCAAAGATCGATGCCTCGATGATGGAGCAGCCGGTCTCTCCGATCCTGTGTTTGATCACCTCATGCACCCATCGGATACTGCCATCCCGATGAATGATCCGGTAATCTGCACTGAAATGTTCGCCTGGGGAGGCATAGAGATGATCGTACCGGCTCATGATATCCGGTGCATCGGCAGGATGGATCAGCGATGACCATGAGGGATTGCCGGTGCCGATCTCGTCTGGGCGGTATCCGGTGATCCCGGTGACGGCACCATGGAGGAAGACGGGTTCTCCTTCAACAAACCGGTAGACGATACCATGAAAATGCTGGAGGAACGAGCGGTGCATCTCCTCGCTCTCGGCAAGCTTCTGCTCTGCTTCCTTCCGGAGTGAGATATCCCGAATCATTGCGATATAGCCTCTTCCATCCGGTGTGGCAACGGGTGCGACTGTCACATCCGCC
>NZ_JARVGN010000312.1 GCF_029762515.1 Methanocalculus sp.
CGCTCGACATCAGTAAGCCCTTCATCACCGATCACCGCCACAAGCCCGGCAAGCCGTCGCCCGCGTGCATAGGCGGCATAGAGCTGGCTTGAGACATTCGCATGATCCGCCCGAGTCCTCCCATCCCCGATTCCTCCCTGCATCAGCCGTGACAGGCAGGGGAGTACATCGATCGGCGGATAAATCCCCTTCCTGTGCAGTTCGCGTGAGAGGACGATCTGGCCCTCGGTGATATACCCGGTCAGATCAGGCACAGGATGGGTGATATCATCATCCGGCATCGAGAGGATCGGAAGCTGGGTGATCGAGCCGGGCCTGCCTTTCACCCTCCCTGCCCGTTCATAGAGGGACGCGAGATCCGTGTACATATATCCGGGATACCCTCGTCTGGCCGGTATCTCCTCGCGGGCAGCCGAGACCTCACGGAGCGCCTCGCAGTATGCAGTGATATCCTGCATCACCACCAGCACATGCATCCCGAGGTCAAATGCCAGGTATTCAGCAGCGGTGAGGGCAAGCCTTGGGGTGACGATCCGCTCGATCGCAGGGTCATCAGCCCTATTCAGAAAGATCACCGCATGTGCCCGTGCCCCGGTCTCTGAGAACTCCTCGATGAAGAAGCGGGCCTCTTCATGGGTGATCCCCATCGCTGCAAAGACGACTGCAAACGATTCATCAGACCCTCGTACCCGTGCCTGCCGGGTGATCTGTGCGGCAAGGAGGCTGTGCGGCAGGCCTGAACCTGAGAAGACCGGGAGTTTCTGCCCGCGGACAAGCGTATTCATCCCATCGATTGCGGAGATCCCGGTTTCGATCGAATCCTGCGGGAATTCCCGTTTCGTCGGGTTGATTGCATAACCGGAGATCTCCATCTCCTTCTCAGGCACGACACTTCCTCCGCCATCGATCGGTTCGGCCGATCCCGAGAAGATCCTCCCGAGCATCTCTTTACTCACCGGCATCGTCATCGGCCTGCCGGTGAAACGGACAGCGGTGATATCGCAATCAAGATCCCGGGTTCCTCCGAAGACCATCACAATCGCCATCCCTTTCCTTGACTCAAGAACCTGTCCTGTCCGGACTGTGCCATCGGGGAGGAGAACCTTCACCACCTCGTTATACCCGGCATCATCGATCCCGGATACGGCAAGGATCGGCCCTGCAACCCTGACAACAGACTGGAACTCCCGGAGCGGCGGCATCAGTCCTCACCTCCGGGGAATGCAGTATCCAACGCTTCAAGAGTCTCCGCATAGAATGTCACAAACTCCTCATGCGGCATCGGCCCCATCCGGGAGAGCCGGGAAGTCACCGGAAGCAGCTGAACCTCTGCCGAACTCATCCCCTCACCAACTGCCCGCTTTCCCAGCCGGTAATAGCGGTGAATCAGGGTCATCATCCGATACTGCTTATCGGGGGGGCAGAACGTATCGACCGGATCGAATGCGGACTGCACCAGAAACGACTCCCTCAGGATGGTAGCTACATTCAGCGTGAACTTGTCCTCTTCGGGGAGGAGATCGGGGCCGACCAGCTGGACAATCTCCTGGAGTTCGTTCTCTTTCTGGAGGAGGGCGAGGAGATCCGATCGCATCTCCCCCCATTTTTCCCCCCCATGACTCTCCCACCACGGAGCAACGAGATCCGAATAGAGGGAATAGCTGAGGAGCCAGTTCACTGCCGGGAAATGGCGCTGGTGAGCGAGATCGGCGTCCAGCGCCCAGAAGACCCGGACGATCCGGAGCGTGTTCTGGGTCACCGGCTCGGAGAAATCTCCACCCGGTGGCGAAACCGCCCCGATCACCGAGATCGAACCCTCTTCACCGGAGAGGGTCTTCACACGCCCCGCCCGTTCATAGAAATCTGCAAGCCGGGAGCCGAGATAGGCAGGGTAGCCGTGTTCGCCCGGCATCTCTTCGAGGCGGCCGGAGATCTCCCGCATCGCCTCAGCCCACCGGGATGTCGAATCTGCCATCAGGGCAACAGAATACCCCATATCCCGGTAATATTCCGCTATCGTGATCCCGGTATAGACCGATGCCTCGCGGGCTGCAACCGGCATATTCGAGGTATTCCCGATGAGAACCGTCCTCTTCATCAACGGCTCTTTTGTCTTTGGATCGACAAGAGCAGGGAACTGCCTGAGTACATCTGCCATTTCGTTCCCCCGCTCACCACAGCCGACATAGACGATGATGTCGGCATCGCACCATTTGGCGAGCTGGTGCTGGACAACCGTCTTGCCGGCACCAAAGGGTCCTGGCACAGCGGCAGTCCCTCCCTGGACAATCGGGAAGAAGGAGTCGATCACCCTCTGGCCCGTGATCAGGGGGCGGATCGCAGGAAGCTTCGATTGTATCGGCCGGGGCACCCGAACCGGCCATCGCTGGAGCATTGTGATCTCCTTCTCTGTGCCGGTTGCATCCCTGAGCCAGAGGATCGTCTCATTAACGGTATAGTCGCCTTCCGATGCGATCCGCTCCACCGTCCCCGAAAGATCAGGTGCGAGAAGAATAGTGTGAAGAATCTGGTTTGTCTCAGGAACCGACCCGATCACCGCACCGCCGGAGATTGTATCCCCCTCTGAAAGGGAGGGAGTGAAATGGAACCTCTTTTCACGCGATAGCGCCGGAGCAGATACCCCACGGACGATAAAATCACCGGAGATCTCACCAAGCTCTGTCAGGGGCCGCTGGATACCATCATAGATCATCTCAAGAAGGCCGGGTCCAAGCTCCACCGAGAGCGGCATCTTTGATCGCCTGACCGGCTCACCGGGGGTGATGCCGGT
>NZ_JARVGN010000313.1 GCF_029762515.1 Methanocalculus sp.
GGCGGACTATCCATAGAGGTTCTTTTGTATACTTCATCAAAAAGGTTTCCCGGAAGTTCACATTGGGAAAATGTGCAGAGATGATATGATATGCAGGATTCTGGTTTCGGAGAGATTATTTGTCTTGAGATGAATACAGTTAAAGACAAATTTTATAATTCCATGATACTATGAACCCCACCGATCAGTCCATCCATAAGGGAGTCTCCATCCTCACCGGCGATCCGAAGAAGGCAATCATTGCTCTTTCAATCCCGGTGATCATCGCAATGCTCCTCCAGTCCATCTACAACCTTGTCGATGCGATCTGGGTGGCGGGTCTTGGGGAAGATGCACTCGCCGCAGTCGGGTTTGTCACGCCGCTCTTCCTGATCCTGATCGGGCTTGGGAACGGGCTTGGCGCCGGTGTCAGTTCTGCCATAGCCAGGCGGATAGGAGCAGGGGATCGGAGAGGTGCTGACCGGGCAGCGATGCAGGGGATCGGCCTCATCCTGATCATCGCTGCCCTGATCACCCCTGTTCTTGTCTTCCGGGCAGAACCGCTTGCCGCACTTCTTGGTGCCGGGGATGCAACGGCACTGACTGCCGAGTATGCGAGGATCGTCTTTGCAGGAACTCCGTTCCTCCTCTTTGCCTCCATCTCCTATGCGATCTTCAATGCAGAAGGATCAACAAAGAAGACGATGTATGCGATGGGTGCATCGGCTGTGATCAACTGTATCCTCGACCCGATCCTGATCTACCCGATGGGGCTTGGGGTTGCTGGTGCTGCGTGGGCAACCCTCATCTCGATCCTCATGGTATCGGGCCTGATCTTCTACTGGCTCTTTATCGAGCGCTCCACCTATGTCACCCTGAGGAGATCAGAGATCCGGCCTGAGCGGGAGATATCAATGGATATCATCAAAGTCGGCATCCCCGGCAGCCTCCAGTTCGTGATGATGTCGGCGGTGGCGATCCTGATCAACGCCCTTTTGGTGACCACGACCGGGAACGATGCGGTGGCGGTCTATACTGCCGGATGGCGGGTGGTGCTCTTCTCGATCATCCCGCTGATTGGTATCTCGATTGCCCTCATATCAATTACCGGGGCATCCTATGGAGCACGGCAGTTCGAGCGGCTGCGCTCTGTCCAGAGAATTGCGCTGGGATACGGTCTTCTCATCTCCCTCGTCCTGACTGCCGCCACCTGGCTGCTTGCACCATACCTTGCAGTATTCTTCACCTATTCAGCTGAAAGTGCACATCTCGCACCGGGTATCACGGCATTTCTCAGGACCATCTGCTGGTTCTTCCCCTTTGTCCCGGCAGGCATGTTCTCTTCCGCCATCTTCCAGGGAACAGGCAGAGGGATATCGGCATTGATCCTTGAGTTCTTCCGAAACATCGTCTTTATCGCAGTCTTCATCTGGATCCTCGGCATCTCGCTCTCCTATGGAGAAGTCGGGGTCTGGTGGGGGGTTGTTGCCGGGAACACCTGCGGCGGCCTCTTTGCCCTCTTCTGGGCACACAGGTACATCACCAGGCTGATCAGGTATCAATGAGGGGGTTGTCCGGATGATGCATAAAGAGGAACCTCTATTGCCTGAAAATGGAGATCTCTGGTATGGATACCATGCTTGAAGAGATCCGATCCACCCTCAGGGAGAGAGCGGATCCGGCACTCGCAGAGAGTGGGAAACGGTTCTTTAAGGAGGAGGTCACCTCCTACGGCATGAAGACGGCTGAGGTTGCAAAAATTGCGAGATCCCATCTCCCTGCCCTGAAAACACTTGGGAGAGATGAGGTATTCTCCCTCTGCGAAGACCTCTTCTCCTCAGGCTACCTTGAGGAATCATTCATAGCATCCAAATGGCTGCCACATTTCAGTGACCGGTTCGAGCCCGCGGATCTGGTCATCTTCGAAGATTGGATCGAGAGGTATGTAACAAACTGGGCAACCTGCGACACCTTCTGCAACCATACCGTCGGCGATCTCCTGGTGCAGTACCCGGACTGCACAAAGCGGCTCTATAGATGGGCGGAATCCAGGAACCGGTGGCTCAGGCGCGCTGCCGCCGTCTCCCTGATCGTCCCTGCAAAGAAGGGAGAGTTCCTCGAAGAAGCGTTCCGGATCGCAGATCTCCTCTTTGAGGATTGCGAGGATCTGGTGCAGAAAGGATACGGGTGGCTGCTGAAAGAGGAGAGCAGGAAGCACCGGGACGAAGTCTTCGCTTATGTCCAGGCAAAGAAGAGGGCGATGCCCCGGACGGCTCTCCGGTACGCAATCGAGCTGATGCCGCAGGAGATGCGGAGAGAGGCGATGAAGAAGGACTGGAAGTAGGGATCAGAAGCCCTGCTATTAATTCCTTACAATAATCTCAGAAGAATCGATCAGAATCAAAACTTTCAGACTTACCTCGTATCTTCTTCTTCGCCGGGAAGAGATCGATTTCAGGGAGGGGATCGCCTCTTACCCGCAGCGGGGACTTCTTCGGCGCCTTCTCATTTCGTTTCTGTTTTCGATTGTACCTCTCCGGATCTTTTGCAGCCAGGTACTCTGGTGCATCCGGGAAGCCCCCGAAATATTCTTCCTGATACAGGATATCCCGTGAAAAACGCGTATTCCGTCGCGACATCTCTCTCACTTGGTAATATCAGGGTTGAACCATTCAAATCATAAATATTTCCCTCTCCGGGAACGGGAACTGCACACCAATCGCCTTTTTAGTAAGGGTGTAACTAATACTCTTCTATGCGACCATTGAATGCACTGCTACTCCCGATTATCATCCTTCTTGTCTGTATCT
>NZ_JARVGN010000314.1 GCF_029762515.1 Methanocalculus sp.
AGATGTCCGCATCACGTATCCTTCCAGTCTCTGTAGAGATTGGTATATCCGTATTTGTATGGAGGAGATCGAGGGCCTGGGCGCGGAGGAGTGGCTTGTAGACATCTGCCAGAATCAACTCATCGATAATACCGAGGGTGGTAGCTGCAAAGGCGCATTCTCCCCCGATTCGCCCGACGCCAAGCACTGCAAGGCTCGTCATAATACTGGTACTATGGGGTATGCTCATTATTAAACAGCACCAATTCCCTCTGGATGATTACATTACTAAAGGATCAGGTCTCTGTCGGGGGAGTTGATCTCGATAACCATCTCATCCTGGCAGCAGGCGTCCTTGGAACTACCGGAGCCTCTCTCTCACGGATGCGCCGCCAGGGTGCCGGGGGTGTGGTTACCAAATCCATTGGTCCGGTCCCAAAAGAGGGGCATGCCGGTCCCTGCCTGATCCCGCTTGCGGGCGGTCTCATCAATGCGATGGGGCTCCCAAACCCTTCAAGGAATTTTGTCCCTGAACTGGAGACTCTCTCCGGGGAACCTGTTGTTGTCAGCATATTCGGGGGAACACCCGCTGAGTTTGGCGAGGTTGCCTCCTGGTTTGAGGGAATCGCCGCCGGATTTGAACTGAACCTCTCCTGCCCCCATGCAGAGGGGTACGGTGCTGCGATCGGATCTAATCCTGCCATGGTTCGTGCCTGCACCGAGGAGGTGGCAGCATTTGGGAGGCCGACATGGGTGAAACTGACTCCGAATGTCACTGATATCGGTTCTATCGGGCGGGCTGCAGAAGAGGGCGGGGCGACTGCCCTTGTTGCGATCAATACCGTCCGGGCGATGCGGATCTCAATTGATCTCAGGCGTCCGGTGCTTGGGAACCGGTTCGGGGGCATATCCGGCCCAATGATCTTCCCCATTGCACTCCGATGTGTCTATGATCTCTATGAAGCCTGTTCAATCCCGATCATCGGCTGCGGCGGGGTCTCCTCTGCTGCGGATACAATCGAGATGATGATGGCGGGTGCGTCTGCGGTGCAGATCGGATCAGCCGTCTATGATGACTCTTCAGTTTTCAAAACCATTGCTGATGAACTCTATTCCCCAGACGGAGTTCCTGCTGCTGAGATAGTGGGGTGTGCCCATGCGTGACGGGATGCCGGTTGTGGTGACGGTGAGAGAGGTCATCGACGAGACCCCGACTGTGAAAACACTCCGGTTTGATTCCGAATTTGCGATCCGCCCCGGCCACTTCTGTATGGTCTGGGTTCCGGGAATTGATGAGGTGCCGATGGGTTTCTCGTCCCCCGGCTCGATCACCGTTCAGAAGGTGGGAGAGGCAACAGCGGCACTCACCTCACTCACACCCGGAGATAGGATCGGTATCCGTGGGCCGTTTGGAAACGGCTTCACCCCGAATGGGCGGGTTCTTGCCATAGCAGGCGGAGTCGGTGTTGTCCCGCTCTATCCGTTGGCCGTAAACGGGTCAGTTGATACCTTTATCCTTGGTGCACGGACGGGAACAGAACTCGTCTTTGCCCGCGAGCTTTCGGATCTAACCGATCTCAAAATCGCAACCGATGATGGAACCGCCGGGTACCATGGCTTTGTCACCGGGGTGATGGACAGTGAGATCGATCTCCTCTCCTATGATACCATCTGTGTCTGCGGACCCGAGATGATGATGAAAGGGATTTTGGATCGGCTTTCAGATGCAGGGATTGCAGATCGCGGTCAGTTCTCGCTTCACCGGTACATGAAATGCGGTGTCGGGGTCTGCGGATCCTGTACAATCGATCCGGAAGGTCTCTGTGTCTGCCGGGACGGCCCGGTATTCACCGGAGATCAGATCATCAATTCTGAATTTGGAACGTACGCACGGGATGCAAGCGGGCAGAGAAAACGGGTCTGAACTTATTTCGACCCGTTAATTGCTTTTAAATCCCCCAGATCATTAATATTCGTGAAGGATTTCAGGTTCGGGTCGATCTCCCGGATATCCTGAATCTGAATGAATTTTGTATTGATGCTCCTGATCATCTCACGGAGTGAGTACGAGGCATGGGTGGCGATGTATGCCTTCAGGGCATCCTTTCGATAGACGGCATGCAGGGGTTCGTACATCTCTTCATTCCAGTAGGGGACTGCTGAATCTGCATCTTTTATTGAAGTGAAGAGTAACTCGACAACGTCAGATCGAATACATGGCATATCACAGGCAGTAATAAAAATAAGATCGCCTTCTGCCTCTTCGACACCAGCAATGATCCCGCCAAGTGGCCCGATTCCGCGTACCTGATCACAACAGATTCTGATGCCGGGGATATCCTCAAATCTGCTGCATTGCTCCTCATCGCGGGCAACGATGATGATCTCGTCTGTAGCCTTTGAGAGAGCAGAGATCAGATGGGAGAGGAAGGATTTCCCTCCATAGGTGAAGAAATACTTCTCCATTCCTCCCGATCGCCGTGCCTCGCCACCGACAAGGATCAATGCAGTTCTCTTCTCATTCATAGTGAATAACAGGTTTATTTGTTTTTCTCAAATTTATGGGTGTTCTTTTGTCTCCGGCTTTCAAGCCTGAGGAGGTCTTCCTTGATTCGGATATCCGGCGTAAAGCCCCCGATATCCTTCTCACCAATGACACGGTGGCAGGGGATCACAAGTGGTGTCGGATTCCTCCTGAGTGCTCCTCCGACTACCCGTGGATGGGTGCCTGCTGCGTCTGCCACCTCACCATATGTCATCGTCTTCCCATAGGGAATGGCTCTTACAA
>NZ_JARVGN010000315.1 GCF_029762515.1 Methanocalculus sp.
CTCCTTGCAACACTGCCTGAGGAGCAGCTCGTCAGGATTGACCGTGACCTGATCAAGAAGTTCCATCCGAAATACCGGAAGGAGTAACCTGCCATGGCGCTCCGCGATGTAAAGCCGACCAGATCTGAACTGATCGCCCTGAAACGGCGTATCAAGCTCTCTGAGCGCGGCTACAAGCTCCTGAAGATGAAGCGTGACGGACTCATCCTTGAGTTCTTCAAGATCCTTGAACAGGCCAAGGATACCCGTGACGAACTCGCACGGAAGTACGAGCGGGTGCAGGAGATGATCGCCATCGCAGATACAGTCGAAGGCGCTATCGGTGTCAAGGCGGCTGCCTTCTCAGTCGGGGATGTCCCCCGGATCGAGCTGAAGAGCAAGAACATCATGGGCGTTGTCGTACCTGAGATTCAATCATCAAGTGTACGAAAGGGCCCGACCGAGCGCGGGTATGGTATCATCGGTACCTCCTCGGTCATTGATGAGGCAGCAGATGCCTTCGAGGATCTCCTCGAATCAATCATCCACAGTGCAGAGATCGAGACGACGATGAAGCGGCTGCTGGATGAGATCGAGAGAACCAAGCGGCGTGTGAATGCGCTTGAGTTCAAGGTGATCCCTGAACTCACCGAGGCACGCGATTTCATCAAGATGCGTCTTGATGAGATGGAGCGTGAAGAACTCTTCCGCTTAAAGAAGATCAAGGCCAGATCAGAGGCCTGATCACTCCTTTTTTAGAATAAAAAATGTATACCCGTAGTATGAGCCATAGATCCTGAATATCTCAATCTCCCTCTCCATAGTATCCAGGAATGAGGCTGTTTCGGCATCTGGGTAACTCTTTCTCCATTCATTGATTCTGGTTTCAACCGGCAGGTAATAGTCTTTCCAGGCTTTCATCGGAAGCCTTATGGTGCTGGTGACGGTATATCCTGCTGCTTCGGCATCCCGGATTCTCTCTTCTTCAGAAGATGTGCCGGGAGAGTCCTCTTCCCAGAACTTCCGCAGATCTTCCGGAGGATTGGATTTATGCCAGCAGATCTCTGATATGGCAAGATACCCCCCATCTTTCAGAAGGGGCTTCCAGGCAGTGATGCCTTGAGAAAAACCCATTATGTTGATTGCCCCTTCAGACCAGATGAGGTCGATGGAATCTTCTTTGAAGGGAAGATTGTCCATTGTCCCGCAGACCGGGGATGTTCCGGGAATATCGCGGATCGCTTGTAAATATGGGATATAGACGTCGGTAGGGACGATCCGGCTGTCTGGTTTTGCATCTGCCAGTATTCGTGTCTGGCGCCCTTTTCCGGATCCTATGTCAAGGATCACCGGATCATCGGGAAGAAAAAGGGATTGTAAAATCTCCTTTGTTATCCGGTTGTCTGCCGGACCGAGCATCGTGAGCTCTTCAAAGAATCTGAATATAAGTTCCATGACAGATATTGGAACAAATGCGCAATTAATAATGTCTTCCTCTTCATAGTGTATACATGGAGTTCGGGAGGCTCTTCCATGGTATTTGGTACATTGCAGGATGTTGAGACGAAGGGAAAGACAGTTTTCGTCAGGGTGGACTTCAACTCCCCGATGGATCCTTCATCAGAGACGATTCTTGACGATAAACGGTTTCGTGAGCATATCCCGACTATTCTGGCTCTTGAAGATGCCAAAGTGGTGATCCTCACCCACCAGAGCCGTCCCGGCAAAAAGGACTTTACAACACTCAAATCTCATGCAGATAAACTTGAGCGGCTTATCCGGAGGCCGGTTACGTATATTGATGATATTATCGGAAGATCTGCCCGTGAGGCAGTCTCTTCACTTCGGAACGGCGAGGTGATAATGCTCGAAAACCTCCGCTTTAATGCTGAGGAGAACCTCACAATGAAGCCTGAAGAGGCAAAAAAGACGCATCTCGTCCGTATGCTTTCGGAGAGGGGTGAACTCTTCGTCAATGATGCCTTCGGCACCGCGCACCGGTCGCAGCCATCTATGGTAGGGCTCCCTATGGCGATGAAGTCGGTTGCCGGACTCCTGATGGAACGTGAGGTCTTTATGCTCTCAAAGGTCTTCTCGGGTGCACCCCACCCGATCACCTTCATCCTCGGCGGTACCAAAGTGGATGACTCGATTGCAGTTGCGGAGCATGTGCTGACGAACGGAATTGCTGATCAGATCCTGGCAATAGGGGTTGTCGGGAATATCTTCCTTGCGGCATCCGGAATCGAGGTTGGTCACCCCTCCCGCCAGCTGATCGAGAGCCTTGGCTACTCCGACGAGATTGAGAAGGCAAAGCGGATACTCTCATCATATGGTGATCGAGTGGTGATGCCGGAGTTCGTTGCAGTCCGGGAAGATGGGCAGCGGGTTGAGTATCCTGTTGATCAGATACCAGATGATGTACCGATCCTCGATCTCGGGAGTGGTTCGATCCAGTCCATGGTCAACATGATCAAATCCCAGGGTACAATCGTCTTCAATGGTCCCGCAGGTGTCTTTGAGGATCCGGACTTTGCGATCGGCACCTATGAGCTCATCCGTGCCGCATCCGGGGTTCAGTTCTCAGTTGTCGGTGGAGGACATACGGCGGCAGTGATAGAGAAGATGGGGCTTGAAGCATCCTACTCGCATCTCTCAACTGGCGGTGGTGCCTGTATTGAGTTTCTTACAGGCAAAAAACTCCCCGCGGTGGCGGCACTTGAGGCATCTTGGGAGCTCTTCGGCTAAGAGCTCCCTTCATACTCTCATTCTTTCTGTTCTTCC
>NZ_JARVGN010000316.1 GCF_029762515.1 Methanocalculus sp.
GTCCGTTTTCTGGATGAGATCGAGAACCTCGATCTCACCCATCAGGTTCTCGATGGCATCCTCTGCCATGATGGCGAATCAAATGCAACAACCCTCTCATCCATTTCGGTGCCTCCCGATCATGCATTTGAGTTGCTTGAAGATCGATGCAGGGCAGCATCTGCGGGATACGAGATGATCCCGTCCACCCCTGAAGGTTGTGTTGTCCGGTTCTCAGACACAATCGCCTATATTGCCCGTGATCTTCGTGATGCAACCGAAGTCGGGCTCATCGAAGGCTTTGGTGCACTTCCAGAAGATATCAGGTCTGTTCTTGGCGAAGATGAGACAGAGATTATCAACCGGCTCACCCTTGATCTGATGGCATCAAGTGCTGGCAGTGATGATGGAATTATTGGCTTCTCAGAAGAGATTGGGGATGCATTAATCCTCCTGAAACGGTTCAATTACGATCAGATCTACGAGCATCCAAAAACCCGGTCACAGGATCCGATCATCAGGAAGATGTTTGAGGTGGTCTTCTGCTCACTCAAAGACGATCTGGAAGATGAACAAAAGAGATCCAAAATATTTACGGACTTTCTCGATACCCCCTGGCTCTCAGAAAAGTACCGTGCCTCAATCTCTCCGGCAGGTGCGGTCCGCGACTTCATTGCAGGCATGACGGACCGCTACTTCGAACGCCTCTATCTCTCTCTTGTCCTTCCAAAGAAGCATGAGTCTTACCGGGACTAGTCGGGGTCCTCTTTCTGCTTCTTATTCAGATGTGCAGAAGCATACCGGATCGCAGGGTACATGCCACCTGCTGTCGGGTGCACCTCAAAGATATCGGCAAGCTCCCTGACAGATAATTCTTTCTCTGCCATGAATGCAAGGTACATCGCCATTGCCCCGGCATCAGGGGAAGCCTCGGCAAAACTGAGGATCCGTCCGGTTCCTTCATCAACCATCAGGCTGCTGATCCCTGTCCTCCTCTCGGGCAGGGACCAGAATGTTCCCGGTCCTGCCGGTCCGGGAAGTGTATAGGTGATCCCCTCGTCGCTGATTGGTTCAATCCAGGCATATTCATATCCAAGACTCATTGAACGGGGGAGGTACGAGAGATCAACAGGATGGTCGCGTCCTGTAGCAGCATCAGCTGCCGCAAATCCCTGAAGCCGTGCAACCGGTGTGAGCCCCGGCTCCCCGATCACATCACCACAGGCAAAGATCCCGGGGATGCTTGTTTCAAACCTGCTGTTGACGAGAATCTCTCCCTTCTTTCCCTTATCGACACCTTCGATCATCCCGCTGTTTGGCAGAAGGCCTGCGGCAATGAAGACACAATCACAATCGAGGTGAAACCCGCCTCCATCAACTCCTGTAGCAGTATCTACTCCTGCAATACCTGAGACGGATATTTCTTCATGAATAGTGACATCATGGAGATCCTTTTTGGCTGCTGCCTTCAGGCGGGGGGAAATCTGATGAAGGAATTCGCTTCTGCTGATGATATGGGTATCTGTCCCGAATGAAGAGAATATATAGGCAAACTCAGCTGCCATCACCCCCCCGCCGATGATAGCTATCCTCTCCGGCAGCTGTTTCATCTCTTTGAGAGTATGCGGGGTATATACTCCCGGAAGGGTGATCCCGGGGATGGCTGGAATATGGGGTCTTGAACCGGTTGCGATAATGATCCTGTCGGCGTCCTGCACCTCGCCGTTCACAACCGCCTTCCCATCGATGACTGAAGCCTCTGCACCATAGATTACCTGTACTCCGGCATGCTTCGTCTCTTCATCAAGTATCGTGGCAATCGTCTGCTGTATGGAATGAATGCCTGTAATCAGCTCAGGAAACCTTACTTCAGGCATGCCACGGGTGATTCCTGCTCTCTCACAGAGGGCAGCAGACTGGATCATTCTGGCACAATCATTCAGGCCGCAGACCAGCATGCAGCCATCATGCAGGCATTGTCCGCCAAGGCTTCGTTTCTCAATAAGGGTGACCTCTTCCCCGGCAATAGCAGCTCCCATAGCTGCCATCCGACCCGCAGGACCTCCTCCGATTACCAGCATCATTTCTGTTCAGCCTAGAGGAGCTCTACTCCCTCATCCATTGGTTCTGCGAGGATCTCACCCGTGGTGGCATTCACCTCAACAATATTCCTTCCCCGGACCTGCCAGACCGGCACATGAACAAGCCAGACCTTCAGATTGATCTGCTCACGATTCGGCTTGAAGGTCTTCTCCTCTGAAAAGATCGCATCGCCACTCTCCGTCTTGATCCGGATCCTCTGGGAGAGCGCGGCTGTTAATGCCTGGAGGATCTGGGTCTCCGCATCTTTTGCGGGGATCGATGGCCTGACAACCTCCGCATTGTCCGGGATCTCAACTGAAATTACCTCCTCGGGGTCAATCTCCTGACGCAGGCCATTGATGGCGCTGATAGCACCTGTTCCCTCTCCATCAAAACAGATCTGCTTTCCCTTGAATGTGGCCTGTCCCATGCAGGAGTACTGGTATGCCCAGTGTGGGATCAGCCTGAGGCGCGCCTCTCCTTTCTGCCCGGAGATACGAGCTGCCTCCTGCTGGCCGACATGTACCGGGAGGCAGGCAATGGTGCCCGGGGATGATGCCTGATGCCCAATCTGCCTCTCCTGCATAAGCCCTTCTCTTCTCTGCTGCTTTTGTACTGGTGGCTCTCCCGGCTGGATCCGATAGCGTCTCCCTTCAACCCTCGCCACAGCGGCTTCCCCGGCATATCTCCCAAGAT
>NZ_JARVGN010000317.1 GCF_029762515.1 Methanocalculus sp.
GAGAGAACTGGGCAGACCAGGAGTTCTTCAACACATTTAAATCCGAAGGGGAAGGGGTACTGTACCATCAGGCAGACAGCATGGATTATGTTGATGTCTACACCTACTTCGAACCTCTCGACTGGTATATCGTCTCGAGGGCAGATCTCTCTGATTTTACCGGGCCAATCAACACAATCCGTGATACACTCGTTGTTGTTATGCTCTCCTCGATCATCGTCGGAGCCGTTGTCGCCATCCTCTTCGGCAGATCGATATCTGAACCGCTCCAACAGGTCGTACTCATGATCAAAGAGCTGAAAAGCGGCCATCTCTCTGTCAGGCTGAATCTCAGAAGAAAAGATGAGATCGGGATCATGGCAGAGACGATGGACGAGTTTGCTGAGAATCTCCAGACGAACATCGTCGGAAACATCAAACGTCTCGCAAACGGGGAATATGTCGAGGAGATTGAGATCCAGGACGAGCGTGACGAGATCCGCCCTGCAATAAGAATGATGATGGAGTCTCTTGACCATCTCCACAGAGAGACTCTCAGGATGACCGATGCCGCATGGGCGGGAGATCTGAAGATCCGTGGCGATGAGAAGGCATTCCACGGCAGTTACCGGAGGATCATCGCTGGTTTCAACAAGACGCTTGAACGGATCACCGAGCCGGTGAATGAAGCTATGAGGCTTGCCGGATACTATGCGGCCGGAGATTTCACAGCACGGTTTGATCCCGACATTCCGGTTGCAGGAGAGTTCATCGCGTACCGTGATGCGCTCAACACGATTGGTATCGAGTTATCACGGCTGATGAAACTGATCACCGAAGAGCTTTATGAAGGAATCTCGGTCATCTCGTCAGCATCAAGCGAGATCATCGCGGTTACCTCTCATCTGTCCTCTGAGAGTTCGCAGACAGTCAGGATCGTTGACGAAACAACAGATGCAGTTGAAAGCGTCAGGATACAGACCGACCGCGCCAATCTGAAGACACGCGAGGTTACTGAGAAAGCGATGAAGACCAGCTTCGTCAGCAAAGACGGGCAGCGATCAATCCAGGAGATCCTTGACGGTATGAACCAGATCCGCCGCCAGATGGATGTCATCGGGACAAATGTCGTCAAGCTCTCTGAACAGAGCAATGCTGTCGGGGAGATCATTGCAACAGTCACGGATATCTCAGAACAATCGAACCTTCTTGCCGTCAACGCCTCAATCGAGGCGGCAAAGGCAGGCGAATTCGGAAAGGGATTTGCCGTTGTTGCTGATGAGATTCATAACCTTGCCGAACAGTCCAAACAGGCAACATCGCATATCAGGACGATCCTGACCGATATCCAGCGTGGAGTATCAGGAACGGTCGTTTCAGTCGACCGGGGATCAGCATCGGTTGAGGATACCGTCGGGCTGACTGCACAGGCACGGGAGGCAATTGAAGTGCTTGCATCAGCTGTTGCTGACTCATCCAAAGAAGCGTATGAGATTGCTGACTCGATCTCCGAGCAGGCGAGCGGTATGGACAGAATTTCACATGCAATGGAGAAGATCCAGGACGCTGCCAGGAAGAATCTTGAAAACACCCAGAAGGCTGAGAAGACAGCAGAAGATCTGCATGAACTCGGTATCCGCCTGAAGAAGATCACCGAACAGTACCACGTCTGATATGCCGGGATGGGATGATGATTTGAGGGAGGGTCTTCTTGCAACCTTCCGGGATGAGTCAGATGAGATCCTCGCATCCATTACCGAGGATCTCATCGCCCTTGAACGGGGCAGGGGTACAATCGATCCTGCCATCTCGGAGTCGATCTACCGGAGGACACACAGCCTGAAAGGTGCTGCACGGGCAGTAGCACTCCGTGAGATCGAATCGATCTGTCAGCACCTTGAAACAGCACTCTCCGGAGTCCGGAGTGGAGACTATATCCCGGATAGCGCAGGGTATGATCTCTTTCACCGGGCCGTTCTTGTCATTCGATCGATCATTGCCGGAGAGAAGGTATCTCCGGTTGCAATCATCAGGGAACTCCGGGCTGTCAGGAACAGTACTACACACCCTCAGAAAGAGCAGGAGACATATACTCCAAGAAACGACCTTCCCCGGATACGGGAGACCGAGACGATCAGGATTGCAACCAAAACCCTTGATCGCCTCATCGGCGGATCTGATGAACTCTTAACGGCACGGCTCATGCTTGCCCACAGGATGCGGGAACTGGATCACATGATGCTCGATGTCGCATCATGGCAATGGGCACAGGTCCAGATCGCAAGCGAGATGCACGTCATCGAAGATTTAATCGAATCGGGAAGAGAGATTAATGACCGTGATATTCGTGCAATTGACCATATTATACATTTTTTAAAGAAGAACCGCGAGTATATCGATTCTTTCAAATTCGACCTCTCAAACCAGGTCCAGTCAAATACCCGTGAGCGAACCGTGCTTGAGTCGGGGGCACTCTCCATTGCAGCAACCATCCATGAAGCCGTTCTGATCCCCTTCTCCCAGATTCTCGTTCCATTCCAGATGTTTGTCAGGGAAGTTGCGGGATCATCCGGCAAACAGGTGGATTTCATCGTTGATGGCGGGGAGATCGAGATCGACCGGCGTATCCTCGAAGCCCTCAAGGATCCACTGCTCCATATGACACGAAATGCGATCGATCACGGTATCGAACATCCGGGCGCCCGTATCAGCAGGGGTAAGAATCCAAAGGGGAGGATACATATCAGGGTTGTTCCCCTTGCCGG
>NZ_JARVGN010000318.1 GCF_029762515.1 Methanocalculus sp.
CCGGGCACTATCCCGTGCCGGTATCCGCATTGGCAGGATCGAAGATGTCACCCCGGTCTCACACGACAGTATCCGGGCTCGCGGTGGCAGGCGGGGAAGGAGAGTCTGATGGAGATCGTATTCGGCAGGGTCGATGACTCAATCGTACAATTTACCCTGAGCGGTGCCTCCGAAGCATCTGCAAACGCCCTCAGGCGGGCGATGATCGGTGAGGTTCCAACACTCGCTATTGAGGATGTCAGGATCTATGACAACACCAGCGTCCTCTTTGACGAGATGCTTGCACACCGGATCGGCATGATCCCAATCAAGACCGATCTTAGCAGATTTGTCAGGAAAGATGCATGCAAATGCGAGGGAGCCGGCTGCCCGCTATGTCGGGTCATATTCACTCTGACCGTTGAGGGGCCGTGTACGGTCACCTCAGGGGATCTCGTCTCAGAGGATCCGGAGACAGCCCCTGTCGATACGAATATTCCTCTCGTAAAACTCTGGAAAGACCAGAAGCTTGTCATTGAGGCGGTCGCATACCTGAACACGGGGTCAGAGCATGCAAAATGGCAGGCGACCATTGCATGCGGATACAAACAATATCCTGTGATCGAGGTAACCGACCAGTGTGACGGATGCGGGATGTGTGTCGAAGAGTGTCCGCGGGCGGTTCTTGAAGTCAAAGGACAGACAGTTCGTGTCGTTGACGGAAGATTAGAGGTATGCTCTCTCTGCAAACTCTGCGAGAAAGCATGCATCGGAACCGGTATCGGGGATGAATCGGCCATACACGTCAAAACAGACAAGACAACATACCTCTTTACAGTCGAGAGTGACGGATCGCTTCCGGCACAGCAGATCGTCGAAGAGGGTATCCGATATATCAGAAAACGATCTGATGAACTCATAGAATCTTTACAGGAAATATCAATGGAGGGACAGTAGATGAAGAGAACGGGCAAGACTAACCCGCGCCTGACAGATCTCATCAGGATGCTCAGGAGTGTATCCCATGAGAGTGAGGCACAGATCTGGCGTGAGATTGCAAAGAGGCTCGACACGTCCAGCAGTAATTATGCTGAGGTCAACATCGGCAAGATCAACCGCTATGCACAGGAAGGCGAGATCATCCTCGTCCCCGGTAAGGTGCTTGGAAGCGGAGTGCTTGAGCATTCGGTGAGAGTAGCAGCATTAAACTTCTCCGATTCAGCCCGTGAAAAGATCGCACAGGCGAGCGGTGATTGTATGACGATTGAAGAACTGGTATCGGCAAATCCAAAAGGAAGCCGTGTCCGGATACTGAGGTGAAGAGCAATGGTAACGATCATCAATGCAGAAAATCTCCTCCTCGGAAGGCTTGCGAGCATCGTCGCAAAGCGGGCACGCAATGGCGAGGAGATCGCCATTGTCAATGCCGAGAAAGCAATCCTCTCGGGAAGCAGAGCCGAAATCCTCCAGAAATACCATCAGCGAAGGGTTCGCGGATCTGTTGAAGGCGGACCGTTCTTCCCACGCCGGCCTGACGACATCATGAAGCGGTCAATCCGCGGGATGATTGGGTACAAGACAGGTCCGGGTGCAGATGCTTTCCGGAGAGTCAAAACCTATGTCGGAGTTCCGGAAGAGTTTGCCGGGATGGAGATGGAAGTGCTTGAGGAAGCACACCGGAACAGGTTAAGCAAGCCAAGGTACGTTACGCTTCAGACCATAAGCCAGAACCTTGGAGCTAAATTCTAAGCAGAGGGATTGAATTGACAAAGATAATCAATACAAGCGGAAAGAGAAAGACTGCGGTCGCTCGCGCCACCCTGCGTGAAGGTAAAGGCAGGATCAGAATCAACTCGGTTCCTCTCGAAGTATATGGGTCTGAACTGATCAGGATGAAGATCGCAGAAGCACTCGTCCTTGCACCAGGTATAGCAGATACAATCGACATTGATGTCGATGTATCCGGCGGAGGGATCATCGGACAGGCAGAGGCGATCAGGACGGCACTTGGCCGTGGCATCCTCGGCTGGACAAATGATCCGGCGATCAAAGAGGTGTACCTTGCATATGACAGGACCCTTCTTGTGAATGATTCACGCCAGAAAGAAGCGAAAAAGCCTCATGGACGCGGTGCACGGAAGAGATTCCAGAAGTCGTACCGTTAAATATAAGCAGACTAATAAGGAATCGGGGACAATGATACCTGTACGATGTTTCACCTGTGGAAAGGTCATTTCCACGGCATGGGATGAGTTTAAAGAGCGAAAAGCAGCAGGCGAGGATCCAAAAGAGATCCTCGATTCCCTCGGTTTGGAACGGTACTGCTGCAGAAGGATGCTCCTCTCGCATAAGGAGATTATTAATGAGCTGTATCCCTACCAGTAAGGGGGGGTCGTGGGGTAGCCTGGACTATCCTATTGCGTTCGGGACGCAGTGACCTGAGTTCGAATCTCAGCGACCCCATTTCTGTTCAAAAAATTTTACGGATGATTATCATGATATCCTACACTCGATATGAGCGAGCCAGGATCATAGGAGCACGGGCTCTCCAGATATCGATGGGGGCCCCGGTTCTTGTGAGAACAGGACGCATTGATCCCCTGGAAATTGCACTTGAGGAGTTTGAGCAGGGACTTATTCCCATCACCGTCAAGCGCCATTTCGGGGAGAGGGAAGTCGTGGTGACATGACGGCAATAGAAGCAGTCACACTCAGAAGCATCCTCGACAGCCGGGGAAACCCGACGA
>NZ_JARVGN010000319.1 GCF_029762515.1 Methanocalculus sp.
TTCTCCTCAGGTGTCTTCTTCTTTTTCCTGGTGATCAGAATATTCTCCTCTTCATACGGCTTGACGGCAGCGATAAGCCGGGCTCCGCATTTTGGACATTCCGGGTGATCCTCAACCCGTTCCAGAATCGTCTTCTTCTTCCACCCCCGGCAATTCATACAGGCGAGTATCACCTCCTGTGCATCCAGCCGCCGTTTCAATGCAGCGATCACCGCCTGATCCATATCTGGCGGAGCGATCAGATCCCGTGAAGAAAAGAGCCCCTCTGAACCGATGATGGAGAGCGGCCCGATGCGGATCTCGATCTCCCCTGAACGTATCCGGGAGATGAGCCTGCCTGCTGCCCCCGCATCCATGTACCTGCTGAAGAGCTCACGGTATACCTCCTGTTCGATCACGCTGCCATCAAAATGTTCGCTTAAGCGATAGAGGCTGATCTTGTCATATTCGGCATCCGAATCGATCGCCCCGAACTTCTTTGCAACACCAACCAGCTTCCACTTATAGAGAGCGGTCTTTCTCATCGCAATCCTCAGGATCGCCTCGATGTGTTCTCCTTCAAGAGAAGAAAGAATCTCCCTGACATCCTGCGCTCCGATATGTTTTGGCAGCCGCAGAAAAATCCTGTAGGCATTCACCTCGATCCCGACACTTGTTCCATACCGTGCGGATATCAGGATGGAGAGGGCACGCCCGAGGGCTTCATTTGCCTTATGGCCTCCACAGATATTCACGATCACCCCCTCTTTGGAATGTTCGAGCATCACCAGCTGATCGGTTGGAACAGGGGTTCTGTTCTTATCCATCTCTGAGAGGATTCTGTTTATATACGCAACTGATTCTGCATCAGCTCCATATTCGGCAAAGCACCGGGTTCTCCTGAGCTGACCAACCTCCTCTGCAACCTCAAAGGGCACCGGGATCTGTTCCCCTTCCCATGATGGGAGCTCACCCATGCTCTTTGGTGCAGGTTCGACGGTGATCGCATCTTCAAGTACTTCAAGCACCCGCCAGAGCCTGCCGCGGGTGATGAAGATGGCGCCGGTATGAATCCACCCGACGACAAATGACTCGTCAAGGGTGCCTATCGTCCTCCGGGTCACATAATCGATGATCCGGAACTTCCGCTCATCGGTGATCATCGAGAGGTTTGTGGTGAGGTACTTCCGGGCTCTGCCGGTTTTTATTAACACATTTCCCTCTCTTCGGATCAGGCGGTGCTCCTCCATCCGGCTGATGCAGTCGTCAAGCAGGCTTCCGCAGTCAGATACCGGCCATGCTCCTGAAAAGATCCTGCGGATCACCTCAATCCCACATTCCCCCCGCTCAACAGCGATTGCAGCAACCTGGTTTGCGATCACATCGGCCGGACAGCAGGGCGGGATAACCGGCTCGGTCTTATTCAAAACTGCCCGCCGTGCAATGACGAGTGATTCGAGGAGGTCGTCGAAACCGGTTGCAATGATCGTTCCCCGTGAGATCTGGTCGATTCGGTGTCCGGCCCTCCCGACCCTTTGGATCAGGCGTGCGACATCGCGGGGGGATCCAAACTGGATCACATGATCGATATGCCCGATATCGATCCCAAGCTCCATCGAACTGGTACAGACAAGTGTTCTGATCTGGCCTTTTGAGAACCGGTCCTCGGCATCGATCCTGACCTCCTTTGAGAGTGATCCATGATGTATTTCTACATCTCCGCGTGGTATGAGGTGATGGCCGATAGCTTCAGCTACTGATCTGGTATTGACGAAGACAAGTGATGAACCGGCACCTTCGATCGAATCCTCGATCTTCTCCACCTGGCCATCAAACCTGTCTCCTCCAAAAAGGACACGGAGAGAGAGGCGGGATGCAACCGGCACTTCAATGATTGAAAAAGGCCGCTCTCCACAGAGGCAGAATCCGACTGTCTCGGGATTTCCGACCGTTGCCGAGATCCCGATCCGCTGGAATTCCCCTGCATATTCGCAGATCCGTTCGAGTGCAATAGCAAGCTGCACTCCCCGCTTGCCATCGGCAAGTTCATGGATCTCATCGACGATCACATGCCTTACACCCCCAAGATGCTGCCGGAGACGGGATCCCATCAGCATCGACTGGACTGTTTCAGGAGTTGTGATCAGAAGATCCGGGGGTTTAAGTGCCTGTTTCCGCCGCTCTGCAATGGTGGTATCGCCATGCCGCACCCCGACAGACAAACCAAGCTCCCCGCACCACCAGGTGAGACGGGAGAGCATGTTCCGGTTTAGTGATCGGAGCGGGGTGATATAGAGGGCCGAAAAACCCTGCCGCTCCTTCATTGTGAGGAGTGAGTGGAAGATCGGGAGCATCGCGCTCTCCGTCTTCCCTGTGCCGGTTGGAGCGATCAGGATCTGATGTTCACCCCGAAGCAGGGGAGGGATTGCGCGGAGCTGGATCTCAGAGAGATCATTAAACCCCCGTTTGTCAAGGGCATCCCTGATCCGCTCATGCAGAAGAGCGATAATATGGATCGGATCTGAGGGATCCGAGGGTGTCGATATAGGTTCCATCCTGAAGAAACACCTCGGCTGTTTCTATCCTGATACTCCGTGAAAGAGGGGATAATCCACTCTCCGGGATCGTTCTGATATCAATCCCTCCTGCATACTCATAAAAGGCAGGCATGAAGAGGAGGCGGGTGGGTGTATCTGCCTCTTCCATTCTGAGCTGCTTCTCATCGACTTC
>NZ_JARVGN010000031.1 GCF_029762515.1 Methanocalculus sp.
CATGGGATGAATATCGCGACCCTGAGAAAAGGCGGAATGATGCATCCCGTGAAGAAACTGCGCATCGGGTTGCCTGGGCTGCTGTAAAGAACAAATATGAGAAAGACGAAGAAACAGGTAACTGGAAGAAAAAGAGCGATTGAAAACCCATTTTTAAAAAATAAAGAGAGAAAACGAATGGACCCGGCGGGATTTGAACCCGCGGCCTCTACGTTGCGAACATAGCGATCTACCCCTGATCTACGAGCCCCTGGCAAAAAGATTAGAGAATTATCTCTATATCTAACTTCTCTGCCAGTTCCTTATATCTGTTCCGAATCGTGACCTCGGTGACGCCCGCAACCTCGGCAACCTCACGCTGGGTCCGCCGCTCGCCCGAGAGGATCGAGCTGATATAGATGGCGGCAGCCGCAACACCGGTCGGCCCCCGGCCGCTCGTCAGTTCACGCTCTCCTGCCTGCCTGAGGATCTCAACGGCACGGCTCTGCACCTCACCCTTCAGGGTCAGGCCCGAGCAGAATCTCGGCACATAGTCGATCGGGGAGGTGGGGAGGAGCTTGAGGCCGAGTTCACGGGAGATGAACCGGTATGTCCTGCCGATCTCTTTCCTCGATACACGGGATACCTCGGCAATCTCGTCAAGGGTACGCGGCACACTGCACTGGCGGCAGGCTGCATAGAGGGCTGCTGCTGCAACACCTTCTATTGAACGGCCACGGATCAGGTTCTTGTCAACAGCATCACGGTAGACGACCGCTGCGGTTTCACGGACGTTTCGTGGAAGACCGAGGGCAGATGCCATCCTGTCAAGTTCGGAGAGGGCGAATGCGAGGTTCCGCTCGGTTGCATTCGAGACACGGATACGCCGCTGCCACTTCCTGAGACGGTACAGCTGTGCACGGTTCTTCGAGGAGATGGCACGGCCATAGCTGTCACGGTTCCTCCAGTCGATCATCGTCGAAAGACCCTTGTCGTGGATGGTAAAGGTCATCGGTGCACCGACACGGGAACGCTTCATCCGCTGGTCATGGTCAAATGCACGCCATTCGGGACCACGGTCGATGAAGTCGTCATCAAGCACAAGCCCGCATCCCTGGCAGACGAGTTCGGCCCGCTCATAATCGTGGATGAGCTGTCTGCCTCCACACTCGGGGCAGACCGTCTGGATATGCTCCTCGTGCTTCTGCTTCTCGACAACCACCTCTTTCTGGCGTAATTTCTGTGCTTCTCTCTCGGATTTTAGCTGTTTTAACTTCTCTATCTCCTGCATTTGTTCACCTTCTCCTTCACAAAGAGCTTCTCCCCTTCAAGGACACGGCAATCGTTCTGGCATACGATCGTCGCATAGGGAGCAGCAATATTTCCAAATAAATCAACGATCCGCCCTACCGGTTTCATACGGCTGTCCACCACATCACAGAAGAGCGGAGGCAGCTGGCCCGCATCACACGTGGCAACCAGAAGACGATCACTACAATTACGGTGTATCCGACCTGCAAATTTCAAGTTTCAGCCTCAAATGGAAGATCCGAATACAATTCGGAAACTTTATATAATTATATATTGGTTGTTTGCCATATATAAAAGTATCGACAACCTATAAAAGTCAGAAGCGGTGGAATATACTTCTCTCGGGGCTGAGCACCCGGAGAGCCTCCTCTTCGGTAAGACCCGCACCACGGGCAACAAGCCACCTGCTTTCCTTATTGAGGAGATCACGCGGCTCATGGGCATCAGACTGTACGATCAGTTCGCAGCCGAGCTCGCGTCCAACCATAACGACATGGCCATTTGTCCTGTTATGCCCGTTCCTTGACGTGATCTCAAGATATACCCCATGATCTGCTGCAATCTGTGCATCTTCACGAGAGATCAGGCCGGGATGTGCAAGAATATCAACATCCGGGCAGGAGACCGCTGCGTGATTTGTTCCCGGAGCCACCGGCTCGACGACCGTCTCACCATGCACAAGAACGACATCTGCCCCCATCTCCTTTGCCTCACGCGCAATTCCCATGATCTCTTCCGGAGGCACATGGGTGATCTCAACACCACAGAGGAGATTGACATCAAAGAGCGACGCAGACTTCTTCAGGCGGTTGACAGCACCGATCACCTCCAGAAGGTTGGTCGCATCGACGTGATCCGAGATGGCAACAGTTGAATAGCCAAGAACCGCCATCCTCCGGACCATCTCGATGGGAAGCATATCGCCGTCAGAGAGGGTGCTGTGGCAATGGAAATCGTACATGCCGATCATGATTTCTCCACCATTTTTTGTGCAACCTTTTTGATCAGCGATTCCTTGCTCCCTTTCCACTCAAGGACAACACGGCCTTCTCTCCTGAACCAGTGTGCAGGGTGGGAGTTTGGCTCAATCACAACATTGGTGGCACCAGTTCTCCGGGCGGCACGCTCAATATCCTGGATTTTTGGAGACTTCAGTGCATGCTCACGATCAACTCTTCTCCCTTCGGCACGTGTCAGGGAGTGGTTGAAGTAACAGGGGTACAGGATCCGGCGCGTTCCCATACCTACTAGATTCGCGATGAACCTATAAACAGATCACGCCAAGTACCTCTATGCATCATATCGACATCCATATGGAGAAAGATATTTTTGATGGGAATACCCGTCTTGCCGGGGCAAATGCACGCCACCTCAAAGACCACGGCATCAGGGCCTTTGATCTCCTCGGAGCCATTGGCTCCGGAAAGACCGCGCTCATTGAGAAGCTGGTGCCGCTTCTGCGTGCGCGTGGACTCTCGCCGGGAGCCATTGCAGGCGATGTCTATGGCGATGACGATTTTCAGCGGATTGTGAAGACCGGCATCCCGGCATATAATGCAAATACCGGAAAAGAATGCCATCTGGACGCGCATCTTGTCGAACATGGCCTTCAACATCTCCCCCTTGACGATATCGACATCCTCTTCATCGAGAATGTGGGGAACATGGTCTGCCCGACAGACTTCCAGCTCGGTGCAGAGAAGAGGATCATCGTCATCAGCTCAACAGAAGGCGATGATGTCGTCAACAAGCATCCGATGATGTTTCGGGGTGGCGACATAGCAGTCATCAACAAAGTCGATCTTGCGCCGCTTGTGGGATCCAACCTTGATAGGATGGAAGCGGACATCCGAAAATACAACCCGGAAATGCCAATATTCCGGACAAACCTGAAGACCGGCGATGGTACGGAGGCACTTCTTGATGCCATCCTTGCTGAATAGCCGGTCACAGAAGAACCCAAACTTAAATATCTCGTAAAGTGATATATAGAGAACTCCACTTGGGAAAACCCATACGCGAGATACTATCAGATACGAGGAGAATCAATGCTCTGGCAAGGAAGATCAGTTCGAAAACCATCTGGCGGACGTTACCATTCCGCACAAGGTAAGAAGCGTTTTGAGATCGGAAGATCTCCGGCAGACACCGTCGTCGGAACCACCCGCATCCGCATCATCCGCACCCGTGGCGGCAACAGCAAGGTACGGGCACTCCGTGCAGAATTCGCTTCTGTCTCAGACAGAAAGACAGGAATTACAAAGAAGGTCGCCATTGAGAAGGTTGAGTCAAATACCGCAAACCCGAACTATGTCCGGAGAAATCTTCTCACGAAAGGCGCGATCATAAAGACAGAGATCGGGCGCGCCCAGATCATCTCCCGCCCAAGCCAGGACGGAACAGTCAACGCCGTTCTGATCGAATAATCCCATAATTTTCTTTTTTCATTCTCTTTTACGGGAGCTGTCAATCAACCGGAGATCCATCGATATGATCGGAGATCGGTATCCGGCGAAGCCTCATCAGTCATTTGGGGAGAGAGTTTAAGCCCTGTATCGTCCCATATACGAGTATTATGCGTCGTATCTCCTACCAGTTTCCAAACCGTTGTGATCTCGCCTTCGATCATGATGTTCCATTCTCCCGTGCAATCTCCTCAATATGCAGGATGGATGGAAAGCAGACGAATTTCAGGACTGACCTCGGCCTCTTCAAACGTGAGATAAAAGTTGAGATCGCCTCGGAGAAGACAGGCTTTGAACCTGTCAGAACAGACAACGAGTTCCTGAGAGGAATCAGTGAGCGTGCAGACTTCACGTTCAGGGTGAGAGACACCCTCTTAAAAGGTGACGGGCGGTATCCCGCAGCAGACTATACATTCCTCCTCAGAATTGATGACAAGGGAGGCAGGATTGAATGCTTCATCGTCCATGAGGGGAGATCAGGCGAGATCGACTCACTGGATCTGAAGAACCTGCTGAAAGGTGCACTCAGTTGAGCCTCAAAACGGTCGTGGCAGCAGCCTTCAGGCATCTGAGAAAAGAGCGGCTTCAAAAGGTTGAGTTCATCTATTACATCTCAATCGACCGAAAATGGATGAATAAGGATCAGGCTGCGCTCCTTCTCGAACGGGCACGTGACGAGGGGCTGATCACCCTTGTGGAGGGTGCCTGGGTGCCTGCATTCGATCCCGCCGAAGTGGAGATCCCGCTTGGCTTCAAGCCTTCAGCCGGGGTGCTTGAAAAACATGATCCGGTTGAACGGCTCGTTGCTGAGATCGCACAGAAGGCAGGAGCCGATACAAAATCGATCTACGCCGAGATGAACAGGATCATTTCAGATTCGTTCCATGGCAACCTGATGCCTGAAGCGGCAGTCGTGATCCTTGCCCGGAGATACAAGGTACCTTCCGGGAAGTACAGAGCCGAACTCATCAGTCAGCTCATAGAAAATTCGCCAGAAAAAACAGGATAGAGAAGAGGCTTACTCTTCAGCCTTCTCTTCTTTTGGTTTAAAGATATCAGCAAGAGGAGTAGTTCCGTATTCGACGACCTTCACATTGATCTGGACAAAGTCCTGTGTGATCTCTGATCCGCGGACGGTCTTTCGTCTCCGCTCACCCTTCTTTGTCGGATTAAAGCCGATACCGCCTCCAATAAGGAGGTGGCGGCGGGAAGAGCCTGGAAGCCCCTTTCGTGCGGGAATTCCGGTTTTGTCACTGCCTCCGGTGATCTCAACGCGATACCCGGCAAGACCGATTGCGTTACCATCTATCTGGGCCGAAATTGCCTTTCCGATAAAGGCACCAGCAGCACCTCCACCAGCTACAGTATTGTAGGAGTGGCCGGTCTGTGGGTCTGATACAACAATTTTTAAATCAACCATGTATTGAAACAACTCCTCGTTCTATTTCGAAACCGAAGTACCCATATTGTTTGAGTGTCCGGGTTTATACTACTTACCCCAGAACGGATTCTCCTTCCTCCTGATCATTGCATACTCAGAGAGGGCTTCCTGGGAACTGATATTAATATGAGAGAGCATCTCGGTCTCAAGCACCTTCACATGCCGCTCAGGGATCTGGACATAGAGCGTATCCCCGACATTGATCTGCCTGCCAACCGTCGGGCCATCTATTGAGACGGCGATCTCCATCCCTTCTTTCGCCTCGGTGACAGTTTCCCCTTTATCCTGCATCATCTTGATCGACCCGACAGTGCGGCCGTCAGGTGCCATCAGGTCAACCTTCGGCCTGAGAAGTCCGGCGAGAATCCGTACCCCGACAACAGCAGGCCCGCTCTGCCTGAAGACACAGTTGGGGAGGAGCTGGAACTTTGCAGGCATGACCACCGCTTCAAACTGCTGGGCCTTCTGGCGCCTGATCTGCTCATCGCGCCATTCAGTATAATCATCAATAACCCGGTAGATGATATCCCCGGAGAAGACGACGATATCTGAATACCGGCTATCTTTCAGCATCTCGGAGACATCGGGAAGGATATCGGTATTGAAGCAGAGGATCACCTTATGGAGAGGATCGCGCATCGTCTCAAGCTCGATGATATCATGCCTGCTGACAGGACCCACATCGGCACGCATGATCTCGATCTCCTTTGCCTCCAGTTCTTTTGAGAGCGCCTCCAGCGCCCCGATCGTATCGGCTTTGATACTGATCCCAATGCCCGAGAGGGAGATGTTTGCATCCTGCATCTCGGCATCGATTGCATCGATCACCTCCTGCCGGTTTCCTTTGACTGCCCTGAGGGGCGATCCCGAGATCACGTCATCAAGATTTGGGGCAGAGAGCTTGATTCCGGCTGCCGCGGTCACGGACTTCACCCGTTCGAACCGATCCTCGATTAAGATCTCCTTCATCGGCCTTGGCTTTAGGAGTGAGCGGATCTTTGTGACGATACACCCGTTTGATCCGGCAACAGCAATCTCATCACCGACCGAGAGGGTACCATCATAGAGGATCAGGTCAAGGGTCATCCCAAGGCCCCGCTCCTCCTTCACTTCAAGCACAGTTCCCTGTCCGGGACCCTCAGCAGTGATCCTGAGCGACTCGGTGAGGTACCGCTGGGCAAGGCCGATCATCACCATCAGGAGATCCGGCACACCCTCGCCGGTGATCCCCGAAGACGGGACAATGGCAATATTGCGTGCAAAATCCCTGACGCGATCGTAGCGTTCCGAATTAAACCCGAGATCCGAGAGTGTGCCAACAAGCTCATAAAGGCGGGTCTCAAGGATACCCTGCACCCTTTCATTCTGTTTGGCAAATGTCTTCTGGAAGGGTTCGTTTGGATGAACCCGCCATCCGGGGATCCGATCCACCTTCGTTGCAGCAATGACAAACGGAGTCTTACAGTTTTTCAGGATCTGGAGGGCTTCCTGGGTCTGCTGCTTGAACCCCTCATTGATATCAATAACAAGGATGGCAATCTCCGCAAGTGCCCCGCCCCGCGCCCGAAGGGTGGTGAAGGCGCGGTGGCCGGGAGTATCAATGAAGAGGAGACCGGGGATATTGATCTCGGTTGCAGCCGAAACCCCGCTCATCTCGCGTATTGATTCAATCGGTATCAGTGTTGCCCCGATATGCTGGGTGATGGCTCCGGCTTCCGAATCCACAACCTGGGAGCCCCGGATCTTATCCAGAAGCGATGTCTTGCCGTGGTCGACATGGCCGAGTACACAGACGATCGGTGTTCTGATATTCTTCTTTGCCATTTCTCCATCTCCCTCCGAAAAGCCGTTATATACCGGATAACCCCGAAAAGTGATAGTCTATAACGCATTCGGAGTATTAATATTCTTTTGAGAGCCCTTTATGAATCTGGTATGAGAGATTGGAAGGGGCCAATCCGTTAGGTTAAATAATGTTTACCATCAATTATAATGAGCATTTATGCTAGGGTAGGGTAGCTGGACATCCTATAGGACTGTGGATCCTTTGACCCGGGTTCGAGTCCCGGCCCTGGCCTGAATCACCTTTTTGACACAATTCATTTGTTTCAGGATATCCTCTCTCTGTATCATACGCACAAGGTACAGATCTATCACACGTCGCCGCCCCCTCATATCCCACACCGTTATCTATAAGAGCCCATGCGCTCTTTCATCGCTATGAGATGAAGAAGGTGCATCTCACCAGTCTGGAGTGAATGAAAATGTCTGATGGAACAGAAAAGCCAAAGCCGCAGCTTGTGGGCGAACGTATGGAAACCTGCGAGCTGGACCGGGCAAAGATGTCGCTCATGAACCCAAAAGTGATTCACGAGAAGGTGGAGGAGCGGTCGATCGACGAACTCGCGAAGAAGACGATTGAGCACTGCCTGAAAGAAGGTATAGAGACCGTATGGGACAGGAGCGAGATGCAGGAGCCGCAGTGCAAATGGTGTTCAACCGGCCTCTCCTGCAGCAGGTGTACGATGGGGCCGTGCCGGATCATCCCCGAACGGAACCGCGTGCGGGGCGTCTGCGGAGCAGATGCAGATCTGATCGTCGCCCGGAATCTGCTTGATATGCTCACAACCGGTGCGGCCGCCCATTCCGATCATGGGAGGGAGATTGCAGAAACGCTATTGCTTGTAGGTAAAGGAGAAGGCAGCGGCTATACTATTAAGGACACTGAAAAGCTGTTTGCCATTGCAGAAGAGTACAATATCCCGACTGACCGTGCGGCAATCGAGGTGGCCCACGATCTTGCTCTTGCTTTCCTTGAAGAGTTCGGGACGATCAAAGGTGAATTAGAACTCTGCCGCCGTGCCCCGGATGCCACATACGCCATCTGGGAGCAGGCAGGGATCCTGCCGCGTGGCATTGACCGGGAGATCGTTGAGGCGATGCACCGCGTCCACATGGGTGTCGGGGCACACTACGCCAACATGCTCCTCCATGGTCTGAGAACCGCACTTGGAGACGGCTGGGGCGGATCGATGATCGGGACAGAGGTATCCGACATCCTCTTCGGTACACCGACACCTGTTGAGTCGATGATGAACCTCGGCGTCATCAAGGAGGATCAGGTCAATATCACGCTCCATGGCCATAACCCGATGTTATCGGAGATGATCGTTGAAGCTGCGGAGAGCGAGGCAATGCAGGCCATGGCAAAGAAGAACGGGGCAACCGGCATCAACCTCATCGGCCTCTGCTGTACCGGCAATGAACTGCTGATGCGGCGCGGCATCCCGATGGCAGGGAACCACTTCAACCAGGAGCTTGTGATCGCAACAGGTGCGCTTGATGCGATGATCGTGGATTACCAGTGTATCTTCCCATCACTCCCACGAACCGCAAGCTGCTTCCATACAAAGATCATCTCAACAAGCCCAAAAGCAAAGATACCCGGATCCTATTATGTCGGATTCTCGCCAGAGAATGCCATTGAAGCCGCCGAAATAATCGTCAGGACAGCGGTTGAGAACTTTAAAAACAGGATTCCTGAGAGGATCTTCATACCGGGAAAACCCGTTGCAGTGACTGCAGGCTTCTCGGTGGAAGCGATCACCAAGGCACTCGGCGGAACGCTCCAGCCGCTTGTCGATGCGATCGCAAGCGGGAAGATCAGAGGTGCGGTGGGGATTGTAGGATGCAATAACCCAAAGATCAAGCATGACTATGGCCATGTAACCCTTGCAAAGGAGCTGATCAAGCATGATATCCTCTGTGTCGAAACCGGGTGTGCCGCTGTTGCATCAGGAAAAGCAGGCCTCCTCACACCCGATGCATGCTTCCTCGCAGGGGACGGCCTGAAAGGGATCTGCAAAGCAGTCGGCATACCGCCGGTGCTCCACATGGGCTCCTGCGTAGACTGCTCACGAATCCTTGTCCTTCTGGCAGCTCTTGCAAACACTCTCGGCGTTGGTATCCACCAGCTCCCGGTCGCGGGTGCGGCACCAGAATGGTATTCGCAGAAGGCGGTATCCATAGGATCATACTTTGTTGCATCGGGTGTCTACACCGTGCTTGGACCGATGCCGAATATCAGCGGAAGCCCCGCTGTTATCGATCTCCTTACAAACGGACTTGAAGGCGTGGTGAATGCGAAGTTTGCAGTCGAGCCCGATCCATTGAAGGCAGCAGAACTGATCATCACGCATATTGAAGAGAAGAGGAAGGCGCTTGGCATCTGAGATGAAACAGCCGGCTCAGCTGAGAAGACGGAGAATACAGGGGCCTTTATCCGGTCTCCGGGTGATCGTCACCGGAAAAGGTGGTGTCGGGAAGACCACCTTCACCGCCCTCCTTGCAGGTGAATTAAGACGAAGAGGCCTCTCAGTGCTTGCGATCGATTCCGATCCACAGGAAGATCTCGCGTATTCACTCGGATTCTCTTCCGCTGAGATTGTACCGGTAACAAAGAACAGGGCTTATCTTGAGGAGAAGGTCGGATCCGGAGGGATCATTAATCTCAACCCCGATCTCTCGGACATCGTCACCCGCTGTGGTACCAGAAGAGCAGATGGAATAGGCCTCCTCGTCATGGGAACTGTGGACTCTGCCGGTGGCGGCTGCCTCTGCCCTGAGAATACCATCATCAGGAGTATCGCGAGGCAGG
>NZ_JARVGN010000320.1 GCF_029762515.1 Methanocalculus sp.
GAGGGGGTACGAAGGCTTGGGGGCGTCCTCATCTACCTTGGTGACGATATGATCAACAGTATAGAGACACCATCTCCGTCACGGGCTGGGCTGATTGGCCTGAGTGGGGTTGCAGAACCCGCTGCCATCGCCTGCTCGGAGAAGGGCGAGCTTATTATGAAGAAGAAGACCTATGGAAGGGTGACCATTGCAATCGGAAGGTAAAGAAAAAGGCCTCCTCTCGATCGTCAGCACAGGTCCCGGGAATATCCAGCAACTGACCCCGGCGGCCTTAAAGGCGATCGCAAAGGCGGAGTATGTCATCGGGAATAATGTCTATATCGACCTGATCCGACCTCTCATTGAGGGAAAAGAGGTCGTGAAGAGCCCGATGGGTGAAGAGGTGAACCGGGCGCAGCTCGCACTCGATCTCGCAGAGAATCATCGTGTCGCGATGGTCTCGGGCGGGGATGCCGGCGTCTACGGGATGGCCGGGATCGTCATCGAGGTTGCCGAGAGGACAGGCTCAACAGTTGCAATCGAGGTGATACCGGGAGTAACAGCTGCAACTGCTGCGGCATCATGTATCGGCTCCCCATTGTCAGGTGATTATGTCACACTCTCGCTCTCTGATCTCCTCACACCATGGGAGGTGATTGCGATGCGGCTCGATCATGCATCAGCAATGGGTGTGCCGCTTGCGATCTACAATCCCCGGAGCAGGGGGCGTCCGCATAACCTTGATTCTGCCCTTGCGATCATCTCAAAGCACAGGGAAACAGAGACTCCGGTTGCTGTTGTGAAGAACGCATACCGTCCAGGTGAAGAGCGGCATATCATGACACTCTCTGATCTGGTTGCTGACACAAGTATTGTGGATATGCATTCGATTGTGATCATCGGCGGACTTGAAAGCAGGATATGGAAGGTGGGAGACGATGTCAGAGGAATTATCACCCCGCGGGGATACCACAGAAAATACGTATATTGATCTCGGCGCAGATACCCGCGAAGGGTATCAGATCGCGAAGACAAGCAGGCAGCTTGCCAGGGAGGCGATCGGCGATGAGACACCGGAAGATCGGATCCGTCAGCGCTGTTCGGTTGCTGTAGGGGATTTTGCGATGGCGGATCTGATGCGGTTTACAGATGATCCGATAGCTGCCGGGATCGCTGCTGTCCGGGAAGGAGCCCCGATCTATACGGATATCAGGATGGTGCAGGTTGGCATCCTGAAGAAAGGGCATTCATGCAGTGTCGAATGCGCTCTCGATTATGGTGCGGAGCTTGCCGCAGCTGAGGGGATCACAAGAACATCAGCCGGGTTTCTTGCGCTTGGGGAGAAACTTTCCGGCTCCATTATTGTGATCGGAAACGCCCCCTCAGCCCTCCTCTCTGTCTGTAGGATGATTGGCGAAGGGATTGTGCCTGCACTTGTGATCGGAACTCCTGTCGGGTTTGTGAATGCGGCCGAGTCAAAGGAGCTGCTCAGGACAATACGGGTTCCCTCGGTCTCAAATGTTGGAACCCGTGGCGGCACACCGATCGCTGTTGCGAGCATGAACGAGATCATCACAATGTCACTTCAGTAATCTATGATCGATCCGGTAACCGGGTTCTCCTATCCAGACGAGTGGATCAGGCGCGCCAGAGAGAGGGGGGATATCACCGCTGTTGAAGAAGGAAGAGCGGTTCTGACATCATCCGGTGAGATCCTCAGGCGGGGGATCACCACCGGGGCAACAGCGGCAGCAGCAGCAAAGGCAGCCGTCCTCTCGCTCAGGGAGCCGGTATCGGAAGTCGATACCCTGCTCCCCTGCGGGATCCGCGTGATGGTGGATGCAGCTGGAGAGAATGGAGAGGGGTCTGCGGTGAAGGATCCGGGTGACTACCCGGACGATCGAACCGCAGGCCTCCTCTTCCGGGCAAAAGCCACTCCTGCCCCGGAGATTCTTCTTCACGCGGGAGAGGGGATCGGGAGGTTCATCCGTGACACTCCCCGCTATATCGAGGGCGAACCGGCGATCTCCCCCCCGGCACGCGAATGTATCCTGAATGCAGTCACCGAAGCAGTCCGGGAGATTGGACTCTCCGGTGCGCATATTACTCTCAGCGTGGTCGGCGGGGAAGAGGCGGGGGCGGATACCTTAAACCCGAAGGTCGGGGTTGTCGGCGGGATCTCCCTCCTCGGGACAACCGGTTTTGTCGAGCCATGGGACGATCATCTCGAGTCAACGATGGAAGAGCGGGTGCGTGGGGCCGAGCGGGTGGTGATCACAACCGGCAGGATTGGCCTTAGGATCTCCCGCCTCCTCTTCCCGGCTCACGAGGTAGTGCTCGCCGGATCAAAGATCAGGCAGGCGCTCTTTGCCGCTGAGGGTGAAGTGATCCTCTGCGGCCTGCCGGGGCTTGTCCTGAAGTTCCTCTGCCCCGATATCCTGAACGGTACCGGATACCAGACGGTTGAGGAGTATGTCGCCACACCGGAAGGCATCACTTCGATGAAAGAGATACTGGAAGAGAATGTTCCTGAGGGTGTGAGGGTTGTGATCGTGAGCCGGGACGGAGAGATCATAGGTGATTCAGCATGAAAGTGGTGGGGGTTGGATGTGGAGACGGGATGCTGACTGAAGAGGCAATTGCTGCCATTCAGGGAGCACGGCTCATCTACGGCTCCAGCCGGGCAATTGAGCGGGTACGGCATCATATCAGTCCTGGTTGCATGG
>NZ_JARVGN010000321.1 GCF_029762515.1 Methanocalculus sp.
GGGGGGTGTAGCGGTGGATCTCTGTTGTGATCAGGCGGGCAAGGCGGGATCTCGTCTCTGATTCAGCGAGTGCGGAGGCAACCCTCCTGATCTCCTCTTCTGCCTCGGAGGGCTTTAGTTCCAGCCGTGAGTGTGTCATATCGCTTTTTTCACCCGATTGCCTCTGGATTATATCAACTGCTCTTTCTTAATCATTAATGGGTAATGATGTGGTAAGGTATCTCTGGTCGGAAGAAGTTATATATGGACAAATTGTAAATGTCATTTACAATTTGTCTGGATCTCTCCCCTGAAAAAACTCCTTCTCATGAGGAAAACCTGCCTCCCCACCAGTTCATACAAACTATCCTATATTAAAAAGATCCATATGTATAGCTATGGCCAACGGAATGACTGTTGCTGAGAAGATATTCTCATCGAAGTGCGGCAGGACGATTAGAGCGGGTGACGTGGTCATGGCAGGCATTGACGCTGCGATGATCCATGATATCACCGGACCTCTTGCCATCACCCAGTTTTGGGAGATGGGAGGGGAGCGTGTCTTCGATCCGGAGAAGATTATTCTTCTCTTCGATCACCAGATTCCTGCCGACTCCATTCCGGCGGCAAAGAACCACGTGATGATGCGTGCGTTTGCTGAAGAGCAGGGGATCAAAAACTATGATCTCCGTGAGGGCGTCTGCCACCAGGTTGCTCTCGAGAAGGGGCGGGTTGCCCCCGGCGATATCGTCGTCGGCAGCGATTCGCATACCTGTATGTATGGGGCGGTCGGGGCATTTGCCACCGGAATCGGCTCGACTGACATGGGTTTTGCCCTGAAGTACGGCGCCCTCTATTTCCGGGTGCCGGAGACGATCCGGGTGGATGCTGTCGGGACATTTGGAAGGCGGGTCGGCCCAAAGGATCTGATCCTCAGGATGGCCGGGGATATCGGGGCAGATGGCGCCACCTACCGGGCACTTGAGTTTGGGGGATCAGCGTTTTCATCCATGAATATGGCAGGGCGGATGACCTGCGCCAACATGGCGATCGAGATGGGCGGAAAAGCCGGTATTGTCCCACCGGACGCGGTCACGATGGAGTACCTGAAGGGCCGGGGCTCATTTGATCCCGTTGATATCGCTCCTGATTCCGATGCCGGTTACCTTGAAAAACGGGGATATGATGTCTCGAACCTCTCTCCGCAGGTGGCAATACCCCATAATGTCGATAATGTCGCACCTGTTGAAGAGGTTGCAGGGCGGAAAGTCGACCAGGTCTTCATAGGCTCCTGCACAAACGGGCGGTTTGAGGATATGCAGGAGGCAGCCGAGGTGCTCGGTAATGAGAGCTTCTCTGAGAAGCTCCGGGTGATCATCATCCCGGCATCCCGTGACGAGTACCTCAAGACCCTCAGGGCAGGTCTCATCGAGCGGTTTGTAGAGGCTGGAGCGCTTGTAGAGGCACCCTGCTGCGGCCCCTGTATGGGCGGGGCATTCGGGCTTCTTGCTCCGGGCGAAGTCTCGCTCTCCACCTCGAACCGGAACTTCCGGGGGAGGCAGGGGAGTACTGATGCAGAGGTATACCTCTGTTCTCCGGCAACTGCCGCTGCAAGTGCATTGTATGGCGAGATCACCGATCCGAGGGAGGTGTAGTTGATGCGGGTCTGGAAGTTTGGAAATGATATTGATACCGACGCGATCATACCGGGCCGGTTCCTAACGATCTATGATGAGAAAGAGCTTGCATCCCATGCATTTGAGGGAACCCGTGACGAGTTCTCAAAAAAGGCAGCGGCCGGGGATATCATCGTTGCAGGCAGGAACTTCGGATGCGGCTCATCCCGTGAACATGCCCCGCTTGCAATCCGCGGTGCCGGGGTGCGGGTGATCATTGCAGAATCATTTGCAAGGATCTTTTACAGAAATGCAATCAATACCGGTCTTCTTCCGGTAACGTCAGAAGCAGCAAAAGAGATCCAGGACGGAGCAGTCATCTCTGTCGACACAGCGGAAGGCTATATTGAATCAGATGGGAAGAGGTATCCGATCGATCCGGTTCCCGCATTCCTCCTTGAGATCATCAGGGCAGGCGGACTTGTAGAATATGCACGGGCACACCCGGAGGTTAAGACATGCACAGAATAGCAGCAATCGGAGGAGATGGGATTGGTCCTGAGATCATTGATGCAGGCAGGGCCGTCCTTGATGCAGCGGGCGAGAAATACAACTTTGATATCGAATGGGTCGATTTTGATATCGGGTCTGATCGGTACCTGAGGACGGGCGAACTCCTCACCGAAGAGGATATTGCAGGGCTTGAAGCCTGCGACTCGATCTACTTCGGTGCGATCGGCGATGACCGGGTGAAGCCGGGAATCATCGAGAAGGGTATCCTCCTAGCGCTCCGTTTCCATTTTGACCAGTATATCAACCTGCGCCCGATCCAGCTTCTTCATGGTGTCCAGACACCGCTTGCCAACAAGACGCCTGATGATATCAACTTCCTGGTTGTCCGGGAGAATACCGAGGACTTCTATGTCGGGATCGGATCCCGGTTCAAGGGTTCAGAGAAGACGAGCCTTGAAGTGATCAGAAACCTCTATTCCATAAAATTTGGGATCGATGTCGAGAGCGATGCCGAGGAGATTGCCTACCAGATCGGCTTAATCAGCCGTGAGGGTGCAGAGCGGGTGATCCGTTATGCATTTGAGCGGGCAGCGGAT
>NZ_JARVGN010000322.1 GCF_029762515.1 Methanocalculus sp.
GGATTTTTGTTATTTATTTGAAGTTCAATATACTCTTCCTTTATGCAATTTTTACATATAGATTTCATCAATGCAGTTGATTCAAAGATGATGATCAGATCCTGCTTGGACTCTTTTATATGCTTGATACCTACATGAAGATAACAGAAATTCAGAAAAAGATCAGAAACATACGGATTCTTCTCTGATATGGAAGTGAGCCACCAGCATGTATCTCCCATTGCATGGGCATTATTCATCTTTCCTACGTAATCGATAAATTCCTGTCTGAAATTGCGCGCTGTATTCTGGAGCTCTCCTCCGATCATAATTCGGTGATACATTCCACCCAGAATTTTAGTGATGTCCTCGCAAAGAAGTACATTTTTTCCAAGATACAGCCAGGAGATTATGGTATCAGGAGGATTATTCTGTGTATATCTCTTGATTAATTCTCTATCTGCATATACAAGAGTGATTGTGGGCTTAGGGATGCATTCAGACATAAAAATCCTGTAGTTCCACTAGTAGAAAACCATTTAATTCTCTTAACATTATTTATGTTTTTAATCCATATCTATAATAAGTCAATTCGTGGATATTATGAAATCCTATACTGTTGCAATCACAATACGCTCTTTTAATGATAGCGGTCAAGCAATTGACTTGCTCCGCCGCTTTTTTACGATCTCTTACATCAATGAGAGCGGAAAGCGCTTAAATGAAACCGAACTAATCAAAGCACTTGATGGTGCAGATGCCGTTATTGCAGGAACAGAAGTTTTTTCTGCAAATGTCCTCACAAAATCTCCTCAATTGAAGGTGATTTCACGTGTTGGTGTTGGTATTGACTCAATTGATCATCTGGTTTCAAAGAGTCGGGGTATTCAAATCTTCAATACACCCGATGCCCCCGTTCAGGCTGTTGCAGAGCATACTCTTGCCTTGATTCTCTCAATCTTAAAACAAATATCGAGATATAATGAAAATGCGCGCATAGGAGAGCATTCAATATATGCCGGAAATCTCCTATCTGGCAAAACAATTGGCGTTATTGGCCTAGGAAGAATTGGTTTCCGGGTAGCATCACTTCTATCTGCTTTTGGCTGCGATATCACCTATTATGATCCCTTTGTGAAAGCTGCTCACTCAATTGATTGGGAGCGGAAAGATACATTGAACGAGCTTCTCAGGAATGCTGATATTATTACCCTCCATACCAATTCAACAAATGATCAGGCACCTTTAATGGATTTGGAAGCGTTTGATACCTGTAAGAGAGGTGCAGTTCTTATTAACACTGCACGTGGGTCATGTATTGATGAAGAGGCACTCTATGAAGCGTTAATAATTGGGACTATAGCAGGTGCAGGGCTTGATGTGGCCGTGAACGAACCTTTAACAGGTCCCTTACTTGATTTGCCACAGGTGATTGTCACGCCACATGTGGCATCGAATACCTATGAAACACGAGCGCAGATGGAGCTGGAAGCTGTGAATAATCTGATAGAATGGCAAAAGGAGCAGATACTATGAAGGCACTGGTTACCGGAGGGGCTGGATTTCTTGGAAGGTATCTTGTAAGGGAGCTTGTAAATCAAGGAATTGAAACCGTCATTTATGATACAGTCTCACCTCCGGAAGATTTTCTCAACGGGATGTCGGATTACCTGACTATTGTGAAAGGTAATATACTTGATTTCGATCATCTCGTAAAATCACTAGATGGATGTGATATCGTCTTCCACACGGCAGCTATTGCGGATCTTGATGATGCACGGAAAAAGCCCGTCCAGACGATGAATGTTAATGTTGTTGGTACGGCACATTGTCTTGAAGCAGCAAGGATTGCCGGGGTTAAAAGGTTTTTATTAGCTAGTTCTATTTATGTGTCTGGAAAATGGGGTTCATTCTATAAAGTCTCAAAACAGGCCGGTGAGAGTCTATGCAAAACATATAATGAAGAATATGGTCTCTCCTATACAATTCTTAGATATGGAAGTCTCTATGGTCGCGACGCGAATCAATGGAACTCAATGTATGCTATTTGCAAAGCTCTTCTCTCAACCGGAACATTTCATTATGTAAGTGGGCCTGAGGCCATTCGCGAATATATTCACATTCATGATGCGGCACGGGAAACCATCCGTATAGCGAGGGATAAGAGTTTTGAGAATCGTATAGCATTGATAACTGGACCTCAGAGAATGACGATTCGCGAGCTATTTGATATGATGGAGGAGATCATTGGAAAAAAAATAACTATAACCTATACTCCTCCTCATGAACGTTGCCATTATATTAAAACACCATACACTTTCGATATTGAGGTTCCAATCCGAGTGAATCTCTCGTCATTTATTGATATTAATGAGGGGATACTCGACTGCCTTTATGAAGTTCAGAAAGAAATTGTTGATAATAATTCCAAGGAAGAGAGCCAATGTCATTGAAAGATCGTCTTAAACGCAATGAGCTGACAATCGGATCCTGGATTACGCTTGGCCACCCGGCAATTGGGGAGATTATGGCTTCAAGTGGATTTGACTGGCTGACAATAGATATGGAACATAGCGCTATTACGCTCCACGAGGCTCAACAACTTATTCAGGTCATTGAACTTACAGGATGTGTTCCCCTTGTTCGGGTAGGAGATAATGATCCTATTATTATAAAGAGAGTCATGGATGCAGGGGCTCATGGAGTGATTGTTCCTCAG
>NZ_JARVGN010000323.1 GCF_029762515.1 Methanocalculus sp.
TGGTGCACTTGAGATCGAAGGTGCCGAAGCTGCACTCTCGCTCGATCTGCCACTGGTTGCCTATATCGCAGGCATCTCTGCTCCAAAAGAGAAGAGAATGGGCCATGCCGGTGCCATCATCGAAGGGGGTGAAGGTGATGCAGCATCGAAGATACAACGACTGGAGGCGATGGGTATCACCGTTGCAGCACGGCCATCCGAACTTCCCTCAAAAATACGCGAACTGTTATGATCGTGGATAAAGATCAGGTACTGATGGCAGCAGCAGCAGATCTTGCACGTTCAGTTGATGCCATAGCCATCCTCTCATTCCTCGAATCACAGCCATTTGAGTCTGATGTGCCGGTCATCTGGGTGAAGGAGCATCAGCCTGATCTGATGATCAAAAAAAATATGCAGGAACTCCTGCTCTTCTGCGAGCACCATATTCTTGATGCAGTTGTTCAGTATCATCTCAGAACCGAGGTTGCAAGCGGGAAGATCATCGGAGTCTTCCCATTTGCCATCCTCATCTATGATGTCGGGGATGGGCGTGATTACCTTGATCTCGCCAGCTATGAAGATATAGTTCCATCCGATATCCTCCATTCCTCCCTCGCCCTTGCAATTGAGATTGCACATGAAGGGAGGGAAGGGCGAAATATCGGAACCGCGTTTATCATCGGCGATGGTTCATCCCTCCTTGCCCGCTCGCACCAGGCTATCCTGAATCCCTATGCCGGCCACCCGCTGTCTGTCTGTGATATCAGGAATCGTGAGAACTGGGAGAGTGTCAAGGAGTTTGCGCAGCTTGACGGCGTCTTTATCATTACAAAAGAAGGATACATCACCGCCGCAGGCCGCTACATCGATGCGGATTCACGCGGAGTAAGCCTTCCATCAGGGCTTGGCGGCCGCCATATGGCAACAGCTGCGATTACCCGGGATGTTCCGGCTGTCGGGATCACCGTATCCGAGAGCGGCGGACTTGTCAGGGTCTTCCGCGATGGTGTCTGCAGGCTGACACTCCGATCAGAGGTGGCGCTGACCAGATGAACAATGTTAAATCAAATCCAGTCTTTTTTTATATACTGACAGAAACAAAATGAGGCTTCTCATGAAACGCACTATCAACGTTGAATCACTCCGGCAGATGCCGATTGAAGAACAGGCAATTGAACTTGTTGAACGCAAATGCATCGGGCACCCCGATAGTATCGCAGACGGAGTGGCAGAGGCCATCAGCCGCGCGCTCTGCCGTGAATATGAAAGCCAGTGTGAAGCAGTCCTCCATCACAACACCGATCAGGGTGAGGTTGTTGCCGGAGCTTCCCTCCCGTCATTTGGCGGTGGAAAGATCGTTCGTCCGATCTATCTTCTGCTGACGGGAAGAGCAACAAAATGTTTTGAGGGGCGTGTCATCCCAACCGATGCAACAGCAGTTGAAGCAGCCAGGGAATACCTGAAAGAGACCCTTCCCACACTGAACATGGAACGGGACATTATTGTTGACTGCCGTATGGGTGACGGGTCAACCGATCTCTGTGATGTCTTTAAATCCTGTGGTGGAAACGCCGTTCCAAGGGCAAATGACACCTCCTTTGGTGTCGGGCATGCACCGTTCTCTGAAGTCGAACAGATCGTGCTTGCCATGGATCAGGAGATCGCCTCTGTTCTCCGTCCGAAAAATCCGGCGATCGGATATGATATCAAGATCATGGGTCTTCGTCATGGTGAGGAGATGACTTACACCATCGCATCAGCCATGGTGGACCGGTACTGCTCATCCATCGATGACTATGTCGAGGTGACGGAGTTCATGAAGGAAGGACTTGAGGCAGTTGCCCGGAGACATACCAAACGCAAGGTCTCTGTTGCGGTAAATACTGCTGATGATATCAAGAGCCAGAGCCTCTTCCTGACTGTAAACGGAACATCTGCCGAGATGGGTGACGATGGGTCGGTTGGACGTGGAAACCGGATCAATGGGCTGATTACCCCGAACCGTCCGATGAGTATGGAAGCAGCAAGCGGGAAGAACCCGATCAACCATATCGGCAAGATCTACAACCTCCTTTCAACCGAGATCGCACAGGAAGCATGCACAAAGGTTGATGGCATCACCGAGATGTATGTCCGTCTCCTCTCACAGATCGGCCATCCGATCGATCATCCACTCGTGGCGAGCGTGCAGATTATTACCGAGAATGGTGCTGACTTTGGCAGTATCTCCCGTGATGTTGAAGAGATCGTGAATAACGGGCTTGCGAATATATCCAGTATCACCGAGAGGGTTATCAAAGGTGAACTCAAGACCTTCTGATCTGATCAGACTGGCAATCCCGAATAAGGGAAGGATTGCTGAGCCCATTAACGATCTCATCGAGAAGAGCGGCCTCCATATCATTACCTCGGGGGATAGACGGTTGATCGCAAAAACCGTCGATCCTCATGTTGAGATACTGTATGTTCGCCCGATTGACATTCCCGAATACGTTGCGCAGGGAGTGGCTGATATCGGCATCACCGGACTTGATATGGTCGCAGAACGCGGATCAGATGTTCTTGAACTTCTTGACCTCAAAATGGGACAGGCCCGTCTTATTGTGGCTGTTCCAGAGGATTCCAGCTATCATGAGCTTGGTGATCTTGCGGGAAAGAAGGTTGCAACGGAATTTCCCGGGATCACCCGGAAATTTTTTGCAGATCATGGTGTC
>NZ_JARVGN010000324.1 GCF_029762515.1 Methanocalculus sp.
CTGGTGTTCCTCCCGATTATTTCAGTAGAACCGGGCAACGATGGGGCAATCCCCTCTACCGCTGGGAAGAGCACCAGCAGGAGGGATTCTCCTGGTGGCTCTCAAGGATTGGGCGGGCGCTCTCCCTCTACGATCTGGTGCGAATCGATCACTTCCGGGGGCTCTCGGCATACTGGGCAATACCGGATGAGCACCGGACTGCTGTAAAGGGACGCTGGCTCCCCGCCCCGGGAGATGCGCTCATAGATGCCATCAGGAAGAGATATGGGGCTGATACTCTTATTGCCGAGGACCTCGGGCTGATCGATCAACCGGTCCGCACACTGATGGAGAGGGCGAAGATCCCGGGGATGCGGGTTCTCCAGTTTGCTTTTGGCGGGGACACTGACAATCCCCATCTCCCTTTTAACCATCCTGAGAATGCGGTTGCCTATACCGGCACCCATGATAATCCCCCGGTGAAAGGCTGGTTTATAGATGATGCAACCACAGCTGAGCGTTCATACCTCAACCGGTATGCAGGCAGGATAATTGAAAAAGATGAGGTGTCAGATCTCTTCATCAGGCTTGCATTCTCTTCAGTTGCAAGGTATGCGATCATTCCCCTCCAGGATCTCCTGAACCTTGGATCAGAGGCACGCATGAACCGTCCCGGAACTGAAAAAGGGAACTGGCTCTGGCGTCTTCATAAGGACTGGCCTGCTGAAGAGGCCGCCATACGCCTGCGCCAGTATACTGAAACATATGGACGTCTGGAATGAGAGGATCTGTACAATCACATAAGTACCTGAATCGATCAATAGATGGCTGATGATCCATGGTGAATTGACAGGTGAACGGCTCTTCACTCTTCCGGATCGAATCTCCGGCCTGGGCGAACTTGCCTATAACCTCTGGTGGAGCTGGCACCCCGAGGCCAGGATGCTCTTTAAACAGCTGAACCGTGAGGCATGGCGTGAGAGCGTGCATAATCCCGTCCGGATGCTCAGGGAGATTCCATACCGGTATCTTGAAGCTGCAAGTAAAAATCCCCGGTATCTCCGTGAATATGACATCATTATGGCGAGGCTTGGATCCTATATGCGGCAGAGGCAGGGCTGGTTCGGGGAACATTACCAGAAAGGCCCGTTCAATATCGCGTATTTCTCGGCGGAGTACGGCCTTCACCATTCGCTTCCCTTTTATGCAGGTGGCCTTGGCTTTCTTGCAGGCGATCACCTGAAGGAGTGTTCTGACCTGAATGTGCCGGTTGTCGGGATTGGGTTTATGTACTCACAGGGATACCTTCATCAGCATATCCGTGTTGATGGATGGCAGGAGGAGATCACTCTCCCCTTAAACCGCGATCTCACGCCGATCAAACGGGTACGGGATGAACACGGGAGACACCTGATTATAAAGGTCCCTGACATCGATCCGGCGATCTATGTTGCTGTATGGAGGGTCGATGTCGGGAGGGTTCCGCTCTATCTTCTTGACACCGATATACCAAAGAATGATCCAAAGAGACGAAGTATCTCCTCACACCTCTATACCGGTGATCGGGAGATGCGGCTCTTACAGCAGATTGTCCTTGGCATTGGTGGCCGCCATGTCCTCAGAATGCTTGGAATCAACTTTTCAGGAATCCATCTGAATGAGGGGCACTCTGCGTTTGCTCTCCTCGAACTTGCACGTGAACATGTGGAAGAGGGCGTACCCGTGCATGAGGCCTTTGAAAAAATCCGCGGACTCACCATCTTCACCACCCATACGCCGGTTCCTGCCGGACATGATATCTACGATCCTGTGCTGGTTGAACGTCACCTGGGCCACTACATTCAGGCGCTTGGTATCACTCGGGATGAGTTCCTGGCGCTGGGCAGGCACCCGGTTCGTTCGAATGAGGGCTTCAACATGACTGCCCTTGCACTTCGGCTCTCCAGGTTCCACAATGCAGTTTCACGGCGGCATGCCGGGGTGACACGGGATATGTGGAGATCCTGCTGGCCGGATCGGAATGATGATGAGATACCGATTGACGCGATCACAAACGGGGTGCATCTTTCCACCTGGCTCAACCCCAGGATGGAGATGCTCTTAAATGGCTATTTCACCCGGATATGCCCGCACTGGCAGCACGAGCATGATAACAGGGAGATCTGGGAGGTGATCGATGAGATCCCCGATAGTGAACTGTGGGAGCTGCATATGCGGCTGAAGATAAAACTCTTCAACAGGATACGGGAGTATAAACGGAGAAAGTGGGCGGAGGGGCTTGAAATGCCTGAGAATCTGGTAGCAGAAGGGACGCTGCTCAACCCGAGCGTTCTGACGATCGGGTTTGCCCGCCGCTTCTCGACCTATAAACGAGCAGATCTCCTCCTGCATGATACATCGCGCCTTGCCAGTATCCTGAATAATCCCTGGTATCCTGTCCAGATTGTATTTGCCGGGAAAGCGCATCCCGATGATACGGAGGGAAAGAAGATACTCCAGCGGATCTACCAGCTTGCTGAAAAACCAGAGATAGCCGGGAGGATTGCCGTCATCGAAAATTATGGCGAGCAGATTGCACAGTATATGGTTCATGGAGTTGATCTCTGGCTCAACACCCCGCTTCCGCCCCTTGAAGCATCGGGCACGAGTGGGATGAAAGCAGCGATGAATGGTGTCCTGAACTGCAGCATCCTTGACGGCTGGTGGTGTGAGGGAT
>NZ_JARVGN010000325.1 GCF_029762515.1 Methanocalculus sp.
GTGCAATTTATGGCGCAGATGATCCGGCGGCCGCCGCAGCTGAGTACGCCCGCCGCTGCCGATGATGAGAAATTCGTTCTGACACCGGTTTATCGGTGGGTGATGAACCCTATGAGTCACTCTGAGGCAGACTGATCCCATGTCCCGTAGTGCCTGAATCTCCACTCTGTGTATCAGGGGGAATATTGATAGCCTCTGCGGGTGCATGCCATGTATGCGGCGGTGTCCACAGTGCGGAAGCAATGATCTCTTTCAGACTGTCGGAGGTTATATTGGATCAGAGTGGCGCTGCAAGCGATGCGGATACCAGGGAGCATTCGTTGTTGAATCCGAAGAGGAGATGCCGCATCCGGAGGCTCCAAAAACTGAATCTCCCGGTATGAATATCCCGCTCTGGATCAGGATACTCGCGATCATATTTCTTCTTATCATCATCTTGATCGCCCTGCCCCGGTGGTAGCTCAGGTATGAAGTACCGTACTGATGGGGTGTCTTCTATGACAAACATCTGATGCGCGTTTGTTTTTTTTTAGTCTTTTGAATCCGTTAATCGATAAAATAACTGATAATTTCTGGAATTTGTAATGATCAATGGGGTTAATTAAACCCATGGTTCATTGTAGAGGTCTGCTATCTCAGAATTCTGTCATTCATCCTTTAAATACAAAATAAGGTGATAGATGCGATTTTAATCGTTCTCTAACAGGGTCAATCCGGACAAAGAAATGCTCCTCTTCTCAGGGTATGGATGGTTGTTTGAAGATAATTAACCTGTAAATGATAGTATTGTTAATTAAAAATTATTTACTAATGCAAAATGATAATATTTATAAATTGATTTTCTGACCGTTATAATGCAGAGTGTCTCACAATAGTATCTCTCTATCAGAAGCTTCTGGAAAATTTTGTGTTCAGAAGATATGGTATATCAAAAATGGTGAATAGATGTCAACGTTCATACATTCTATTTCAAATACATACCTCATTCTTCGTCCGTTTTTCAACCGAAAGGTTATGAGTTCGCTGTTGATCTACGGAATTTTACCATTGCTATTTATCATCACTCTTTTTTTAGGTCATTTCGAAATATCTCCATTACAAGTTATAAGAGTCCTTATAGCTCCAATAGCCAATCTTTTCCCCGGGAATCTCCTCCATATCGATCCCGACTGGACAGTAGCAGAACAGAATATCATCTATCAGATCCGACTTCCCAGAGCGATTGCAGCGGTATTTGTTGGAGGTGGGCTTGCCATAGCAGGAGCGGCATATCAGGGTCTCTTTAAAAATCCGCTTGTTTCCCCTGATATTCTGGGTGTCTCCTCGGGTGCCGGGTTTGGTGCGGCACTTGCACTCCTTCTCTCGGCCAGCTCATTGTTTGTGCAGCTATCAGCGTTCTTTTTTGGTATTGTTGCTGTTACAATCACGTATTTCCTTAGTAGAGTCTATCGCAGAACGCCAACCCTTATCCTTGTTTTATCCGGTATTATCGTCGGAGCTTTCTTTACCGCATTAATATCACTCACCAAATATGTTGCCGATCCCTATGATAAACTCCCCGCGATCACCTTCTGGCTGATGGGAAGCCTCGCATCGGTTAGATATACCGAGCTCTTCCTAATTGCTCCCCCACTTCTCATTTCAACATCAATTCTCATTTTGATCAGATGGAGGATCAACCTGCTTGCCGTTGGTGATGATGAAGCACGGACACTAGGAATCGATACGAAACGGATGTCACAGGTGATTATACTCTGTTCTACCTTCATCACCGCCGGGGCGGTATGTATTGCGGGCATCATCGGATGGGTTGGCCTTGTCGTTCCCCATCTTGGCCGGATGCTTGTTGGACCTGATAATAAAAAGTTGATTCCGGTCTCATTTCTTCTTGGGTCATCCTATCTGCTTGTTATTGATACCATTGCACGGAATCTGACGAGTACTGAGATCCCTCTTGGAATACTCACCGCGATCATCGGGGCACCATTCTTTGCATATCTGCTGGGTAAGCGTTCGGTGGGATGGACATGATTTTAGAAGTAGCGAATGCCGGTTTTTCCTATCCCGGGGGATCGCCGATCTTTTCGGATGTCTCGTTCTCTCTCAAGGGTGGTGAGGTACTCTGTATTCTGGGTCCTAACGGGATAGGAAAATCCACCCTCATCCGGTGCCTGGCAAATTTGCATTCCCTCTGTGATGGATCGATACACCTCTTTGGGAAGGATATGGCAAAAACCAGACCCGTTGATATTGCAAAAAAGATCGGGTATGTTCCACAGGCTCATGAGATCGTCTTTCCCTTTTCAGTCAGGGATTTTGTGCTGATGGGAAGGGCTCCCCACCTTGCGGCATTCTCCTCTCCTGGAAGGGAGGATTTTCAAAGAGCTGACGAGAAGATCGAACTCGTCGGGATCACAAAGATCGCAGAAAAGCCGGTGAACGAGATCTCAGGGGGGGAGTACCAGCTTGCTGTCATTGCCCGTGCCCTGACGCAGGATCCATCGATTCTGCTCCTTGACGAACCAACGTCGCATCTTGATTTCGGCAACCAGATTAAGGTACTCGATATCATCGACAGATTGGTGGAGACAGGTCTCTCGGTTATTATGAGCTCGCATTTCCCCGATCATGCTTTCCTTACATCCAATAACGTTGCCATCATGCAGTATGGCTCTTTTATGGCATATGGCCTGG